>DATHCE010000271.1:0-3114 GCA_035319685.1 Bryobacteraceae bacterium
CAGCCGCTCAACGCAGCCATCCAGCCCGCGCTCGGGAACATTTTCGCTTCGACTCCGCTCGCTATCCTGCAGCCCAGGACGGCGATCGCATGGCAGATCGCGCCGGGGACTGTTTTGAGGAGCGGCTTCGGTCTGTTCAGCGACCTTCTGCCGGGAAGCGTCGTGGATCTGGTCGGCGCCAATCCTCCGTATTCGGAGACGTTTCAAGGCGGCCTGCTCGGGACTGTTGGCGGCACGGCGATCGCGCCGGGTGTTTCGGGCAGCGCTATTGACGCGACCGTCGCCGCAAGTCAAATCTTCAATGCCGGCTTTGCCAACGGTGAATTGTCCTGCGCTTCACCGCTCGCCAATCCGAATCGCTGCCTGCAACCCGTGGCGATCACGGCTGTGCCGGATGGGAAATTGCACGCGCCCTATTTCATCGAGTGGAGCTTCGGTCTCGAGCATCAGATCGACAATACCATCCACCTGCGCGCGCAATACGTCGGCACGCGGGCCGTGAATCAGCCGTACACCACGCAGGTGAATGGTTATCAGACCGTGTGCCAAGGCTGTTTTGCGCCATTTCCTTTTGGCCGGCCGATCGATCCCCGATTCGCGGCCGTCACTCAGCTCTCGACCGGCGCCAATAGCCATTACGACGGGCTTCAGACGACCGCCGAGAAACAGCTCGGGCGCGGGGTGCAGATCCAGGCGAATTACACCTGGAGCCACTGCATCGACACCGTGTCCAATGGCGGATTTTTGCCGTTTTCGGCGGGAGGAATTCTTTCTCCGATCCCCGGCGATCTTGCGCGCGACCGCGGCCCTTGCGATTACGATGTGCGCCACAATTTCACCGCCAGTTATACTTACCAGCTTCCGGTGAAGGTGCGTGGCCGTCCAGGACTCGTGTTGAATGGATGGCAGGTTTCCGGATCGGCGTTCGCGCGCAGCGGGTTGCCGTTCTCGGTTTTGAGTGCGCCGTATTCAGCGAACGGAAACGGTATCTTGAATGGCAGCGGCCCTCAGTTCGCAAGCGTAGTCCCCGGTATTCCGCTGTACGAACATAATCCGATTCCCGGCGTCACGCAACCCGGCACCGTTCAATGGCTGAACCCGGCTGCGTTCGTTTCAACCGTGGACCCGGGCACGGGCGCATGCGCCGGCGGCGATACTCCGGCGAACTGCCAGTTCGGGAATCTCGGACGCAACGCTCTGCGCGGGCCCGACTTCCTGTGGAGCGATTTGTATCTCACCAAATGGTTCACGCTGAACGAGCGCATGAAACTGCGCGTGGATGGCCAGTTCTTTAACCTTTTTAATCATCCGAATTTCGGGCTTCCGGTGCTTGGCTATGCCGGTATTCCCGGCAAAGCTTCCACACAAACAGGATTCGGCGCCCTGACGTACACGACGTCGCCGCCGACGGGTCTGCTCGGCGTCGGATTGGGAGGCGACAGTTCGCCGCGCATGATCGCGTTTCAGGCGCGGCTGGAGTTTTAATTGCCGATCAATTGATGCGGTCCCCGGTCGATGCGGCCGCCGGCCGCTGCAAATCCTGGATATCGACGCGATTCACGTCGGCGATGATTTTCGCGTATGCGCGGGTGATTGCGGCGAGGCCGGTAGGCGGAATGATCTCCGGCGTTTCGTGATCGGAGTGCCAGTACAGGCCGGTATCAATCACCTGCATGGATGGTGCGTCGTTCTGATAGCGTCCCATTTCTCCGGCCGCCGAGATGGATTTGGCGACCGTAGCCGAGGCTTCGCCGACGTGAAAAACCAGCGCACCACTTCCTGCCCGGCCCCGATTTCGGCGAAGGTCCCGAAGCGCGTTCCGTCCTGATTGATGCGCAACGCTTTCTGATGAGTGGAGCCCGTCTCGTCCATACGCTGCCCGATTTCAGTATGACGTTTTCCGCATTACTCGGACCGCAGCGTTTCGGCCGGATTCAACCGCACGATTCTTGCCGCCGGAATCCAGCTCGCGAGCATCGTCACCAGTAGCAGGCCCGCCGCAACTCCCGAGATGGTGATTGCATCGGCCGGCGCGATGCCCCACAGAAAGCTTTTCAGGAGTCGTTCGAGCCCAACCGCGGCGGCGCTGCCCGCGGCTATGCCTGTCACGACCCAAAGCAACGCCGGCCGAAGCGCGATCCACACCGCTTCGCCGCGCGACGATCCGAGCGCCATTCGAATTCCGAGCTCCTTGGTTCGCTCCGTAACGAGATTCGCTATCAATCCGTAGATGCCGAGCGCGGTCAGCAGCCCGGCGAGTCCGGCCAAAGCGTCCACCAACGCTGCCATGAATCGCTGCATGTGGAGCGACGCCATTTTCAAATCGCCAATCGAGCGAAATTCGGCCATCGGCAAGAGGGGATCGACAGAGCGCGTCACGTCGCCAATAGCGCGGATCATTTGCGCTTCGGCAAGCGATCCGCGGACGATCCAGCTCGGAGAAAACCATACGTGGACCATCATCATCTCGTCGGTGGTTTGCGCGGCGGGAATGTAGATCGTCGGCACCTCCGCGATGGGTCCGAAGTTTCCCCAGCCCGCGCGCTTCTCCAGAATATTTCCGACTACGCCGATCAGCCTGACTTTTTTGCCGTCGAGATTCAACGCTCGCCCCAGCACCTCGCGACTCTTGAAATACCGGCTCACAAACGCCTGATTCACGATGGCCACGGGAGCCGAATTCGCGCTGTCGGCATCCTCGAACTGCCGTCCTTCGCGCAGGGGAATCCGAAGCGCGGCGAAATATTCGGGCGTGACGTAATTCATGTTCGTCACCCGAAAGCTATCGTCGCCAGGCAGCTTGAAACCGTTGTTCAATCCGCGCTCGTAGGGAAGGCTCAGGCTCACGGCCGCGGACTCGATTCCTGGTGTCGCATGCAACCGGTCGAGCGTCTTACGGTAAAGCTGATTCATTTGTTTCGAGGTGGCGTAGCGCGCATCCAGCATCGAAAATCGCGCGGTCAGAACGTGGCTCGCATCGAATCCCGGATTCAAATTCCACAGGTAAAGAAACGTCCGCAGCAAAAGTCCCGCGCCGATCAACAGAGGAACGGTCAACGCCACTTGCCCGCCCACCAGCATCCCCAGCGAAACGAACCGCTTTTTCCCCGCGAC
>DATHCE010000272.1:0-2174 GCA_035319685.1 Bryobacteraceae bacterium
AAGCTGGGGGCGGACATTGACTGTCGAATCAGGCGCCGCCGATGTGATCCGCCGGGCTACTTATGCGGGCCAACCTCTCGGCAGCCGCGAGTTCGTGGAGGCGCTGAAGCGCTCGGCCAAGATTAGCGCCGGGGCGCGCACCGGCGAACGTCCCAAAAAAATAACCGAAATCCGCCGCGCCGCGGCCCGCTGACCGTCATGCCTGCGCGCGTTCGAAGAGCTCTCGCACGGACTCGAGCGCGGGCTGGAGAATGGTCTCGCGATTCACGCCGTTCCGCACCATCGCGGTTCCTCCCGCATGAATCAGGTGCACGTCCCTCACTCCCAGGAATCCAAACACCGAACGCAGGTACGGCCCCGCGAAATCCATCGCAGCCCATGGCGAGCCCTCTGTGTAAACACCTCCGGTGGCAACCAGGAACGTGGCCCGCTTGCCGCGCAGCAGTCCGGCGGGTGCGCCGTTTTCGTAGGAGAATGTCTTGCCTACGCGAGAGATCTGATCGATCCACAATTTCACGCTAGACGGTACGCCAAAATTATGCATCGGAATGCCGATCACGTATTCGTCCGCGGCATGCAGTTCCGCGATCAGTTCGTCCGAGAGCGCCAGAATTTCACGCTGGCGTGCCGTCCGCCCGTCTTCGGGAGTATAGGCAGCGCCGATCCATTCCGAATCGATTACCGGAATCGGGAGCGCGCTCAGATCGCGGCCGATGATCTCTCCGCCCGGGTTGTTCTTCCGCCAATTGTCCGCGAATTCGCCCGTCAGTTTTCGGCTGAACGAATCGTCTCCGGAAAACGGACTGGAATCAATTCTTAGCAATGTCGCCATGGTTTACGTCTCCTGCCGACATCTGATGTTTAAACGACAAATGTCGATTCAGTGATAAACAACGTTTGTCGTAAAGCCTGCATTTGTAGTAACATAAGAAGCATGGCCGAGATCTTGGAACCACCCGATCGCAGGGTTCTGAGAACTCGCGAGCTTCTTCAAAAAGCCCTTTGGAATCTGCTAAAAACAAAGGAGTTCGAACAGATTTCGGTGCAGGATATCGCCGCCGAAGCCTCGGTGAACCGGGCTACGTTTTACGATCACTACCGCGATAAGTACGATCTGCTTGAAGCCCTGGTCGGTGCGCGTTTTTGCGACCTGCTTGCCGAAAGAAGGGTTCAATTCGACGGCAGTTGTCCGGGGGCGCTGACGGCCTTGGTGCTCGCCGTGTGCGATTACCTGTCTGAGTGGGCGGTCGGAAGGTCCCGGCGTGAACCAGAGCCACACATGGAATCCGCCGTAATCGCCGTCGTGCGGCGAATCGTGCTCGAAGGATGGAGGGCGCATCGCGGTCCGTCGACGGACGCGGGCCCGCGTGATACCGGGATTGTGAGGACCGGAGACAGCGCTGCTCCAGCCGTTGACGCGCCGGCAGCGAATCGTTCACCGGAAATGATCGCCGCTGCGGCGAGCTGGGCGATTTACGGCGCAGCGAAGGAATGGCTTCAAACGCCGGACCGGTGCTCCTCCGATGAGATCGCTAGTACGATCGTGGCGTTGGCTTCGCCGATTCTGTTTGCCGGCCAATGACGGCATCGGCCGCTTGTCGTTGTGCGCGATAAAGATGGTCTGCGAAGCCCCGGCTGCCCGCAGCGTAACTCCGTTTGAATCGCGCACAACGGCCCGCTGGCCTGTGCGCTGATACTCCGTTACAGCCGAAGTGTCTCCGCTCATTCGGCGCTTGTCATCCGGAACCGCGCAAGCGCGTGAGGGATCTGTCATTCGTTTTCGTGAACTGCATCGACCTGTGAGCTTAACGAGCGGGCAACGATCCATCACCGCACCGGCGCGACGCCCAGCCCCGCGACCTTCGCCTGTTCCAGCCAACTCTTCACCATCCCCGACGTGATCGCCTGGCGCACGATCGGATTCAGGTGTTCGAGCTTCACCTGGTCGCCCTTGCGCACAACAATCGCTTGCCCGACGTCGGAGAAATTATCATCGAGCACGCGTAGCGTCGGATATTTCGCCGCCAGCGCCTCCGAGCGTTCACGATTCTGCCCGAACGCGTCCACTTCGCCCGTCTCGAGCATCCGCGCCATCTCCGGCTCGGGCGGCGTGGTCTTCATCTGGATCACGGTTGCGTTCTTCAGCGTTTCGCTCAAGACGATCTGCTGCGTCT
>DATHCE010000273.1:0-2263 GCA_035319685.1 Bryobacteraceae bacterium
CGCGTACTTTTCCCATCTCTGGTATCCGGCATTGAAGTTGGCCGAATCGCTCGGCTTGCGCATGCCGCAGCCAGCGCAAAACGTGCTGTCGCCGGCGGATATTCGTTCGCTCGCGCTGCTCGCCGACTTCGAGACGATCAAGACCGAATTCCGGCTGCTGATACCATTCCGGTGGCTTGGCTTCGGTCGCCTGGTCAACCGGTTCATCGCGCCGTTCCCGGTTGTTCGCCAAGCGTGCCTGCGCCATTACACGGTGGCCCGCTCGCTGCACCACATTCGCGACGGCGTCAAATCGGCAAGCGTGATAATCCCGGCGCGCAACGAGCGTGGCAACATCGAGGCGGCGGTACGGAGAATCCCACGATTCACCGACGATCTGGAGACGATCTTCGTCGAGGGCCATTCGAAAGATGGTACGTGGGAAGAAATCCAGCGGGTGATCGCTGCTTTTCCCGAATACAACATCAGGGGCGTGCGGCAGCCGGGAAACGGCAAGGCGGATGCCGTGTTCACCGCTTTCGAGATCGCACGCGGCGACGTCCTGATGGTCCTCGATGCCGATTTGACCATGCCTCCCGAGCAACTTTCGAAATTTTGGCAGGTGATTCAATCGGGCAAGGGCGAGTTCGTAAACGGCTCGCGTCTGGTTTATCCGATGGAAGACGAGGCCATGCGTTTCCTCAATCTGATCGCCAACAAGATGTTTTCCGTCATCTTCACCTGGTTGCTTTCGCAGCGGCTGACGGACACACTGTGTGGAACGAAAGTTCTGCGACGCCCTGACTATCTGCGTTTGAAGGCGACGCGTTCATACTTCGGCGATTTTGATCCGTTTGGCGACTTCGCGATGATTTTTGGCGCCGCGAAGCTGGGACTGAAGATCGTCGAAGTGCCTATTCGATATGTCCGCCGCACCTACGGCGAGACGCAGATTGCGCGGTTTCGCCACGGCTGGATGCTGCTGCGTATGACTGTATTCGCATTTTTGCGCATCAAGGCCATGTAACCAGATGCCGGAGTCACTGCGTGAATATCTGCCCACGCGGATCCATCACATTGCCTGCTTGCCTGCGGGTGCGGGCTAAATGATTGATTTGAAATAGGCGATGGTGCGTTCGAGGCCGTCGCGCAGCGCGACCCGCGGCATCCAGTTCAATTTCTCCCGCGCCAGCGAAATATCGGGCTGCCGCTGCTTGGGATCGTCCGCCGGCAACGGCTTGAACGCCAGCGGCGAACGGGAGCCGGTGATCGCGATGATCAATTCCGCGAGTTCCCGTACGGCGATCTCGTCGGGATTGCCGAGGTTGATCGGACCCGCAAGACCGTCGTCGGTCGCCATCAATCGCAATATTCCTTCGATCAAATCGTCGATAAAAGCGGGACACTACCGAAAGCTTCCTCGCGCGCTGGCTGACCGTGCCGACCTCAGCGGCCCTCGGGGCGAAGCTCGTTGGCGAATCCGGCCTCCGCGAGCAGCCGTCGCGCCGCCGCGATTTGGTCCTCACCGACCAGAATGCGTCGCGGGAAAATGCCGATCGAGCCTTCCAGCACGCTCATATTCTGATCGACCACCATGTGCGCGATATGGGCGCCATTGAGCAGCGCCTCGATCGCCGAGATCAACACCGCATCGTTGGTGCGCACGAGTTCGCGCATGGTCAATTCCGCCGCCTGTCTTCGCCCGGCGCGCGAAGCGCAAGGTAGGCGATGAGTTTTGCCTCGCGGCGGCCCCGCGTAACGGTATCGAGAATCAAGCCGCAAGCGATAGATAGAAATGCCAGCAGCATTAGTCCGGTGGAGAGCACGGCGGTCGGCATGCGGGGGACCACGCCTTCCTGCACGTAGGTGATGAATATCGGGATCGCCAGCCCCACCGACATGATGGCAAGCGCAACGCCGAGTGCGCCGAACAATGGCAGCGGCCGCTCGGCGCGATAGAGTTTCAGTACCGTCCAGAAAATACGCAAACCGTCATGCCAAGTGCTGAGCTTCGAAGACGATCCGCTCGGCCGCGAATAATAAGGAGTGGCGAGCTCGCCGACCGGCAATTCCAGCTCTAGCGCATGGACGGTCAATTCCGTCTCGATCTCGAAGCCCCCTGAGAGAATCGGAAACGACTTTACAAAGCGCCGCGACAGCACCCGATAACCGGACAGGATGTCGGTGAAGGCGCGCCCAAATATGTGAGCGACGAAGCCGGTCAGCAGACGATTGCCGGCGCGATGCCCGCGCCGGTAGGCCTTCTGGTCAGTCTCGACGCGGG
>DATHCE010000274.1:0-22271 GCA_035319685.1 Bryobacteraceae bacterium
GAGCGCTGAGCCGCGCAAGCGATGCGCGCCTCAAAATCGGCGACGGCTCAAAACAAGCCGCTTTCGATCGCGTACGGAACAAAGTCCAGCACGAGGAAGCGGTCAGCCAGGCGAAAACCGAAATCGCGGTCGAAAATATGGAGGATCGCCTGGCCGCGCTTGAAAAGGAGGACGCGGTGGAAAAGCTGCTCACCGACATCAAACAGCGCAAGGGGAGGGGATGAGTCACCGCCTCCGGAAGGAAGGGATAAGTCACCGCCTCCCGAAGGAAGGGATGAATCACCGCCTCCCGAAGTCTCCCGTGGGCTTTGCAGGTCTGGAACCGGAGACCCAGACTTTATCCGCGACCATCAGGTCGAGATCGGCAACCTTGCTCTTGACCATGACCTCCTGAAGCGAAGATTTGTCAACGGGATTCGCCAGGAATTCCAGCTCATATTGATTCGCCAGGTGGTCCGCCATGTCGGCCAACATCGGCGCGAGCGAAGGCAACGGACCGAAGCTCAACAGATACGCCTCGCCGCCGGTTTCATCGGCCACATGGGAGAGCTGAACCTGCCCGGCATAAATTTGCGATACATCGGTCTGGAGATAATCGGCGCTGGGATGATAGATCGCGTACACCGTGACTCCGGCGCGTTGAGCTGCTTCGATCGCGGCGTCGGCCGACGGATCCTGCCACCGCTCCTTGCCCGCCGGATCGATTCCATTGGAGATCATGAGCACCACGTGGCGCGATGAATTCTGATTCCAGCCCCGGATCAATTCCGCTAGCGCGCCGAACGGATTCGAAGGCTTCGCGCCCGATGGAGCATTGAGAGCCTTGACGGCCTGCTCACGATCCTGAGTCGGCTTTTGGGCTATTTCGAGCCGGCCTTCCTGAATGTAGGCAATCCCGATCGAGGTCGTCGCTGGCTGAGAACGAATAAATCTGCGCAGATCTTCGAATTTCGAGCCCGGCTCGCAACTGGAACAGTTATCCACCAGCAGAAACAGTTCGAGCGCAGCGCGCTCGCCGCGCAATGGAACCAGACTGACAATCGGCCGCGGTTCGAACATCTGGGTGACCACCAGGTCGTCTCGCGTGAGCAGCGGCGGCGATTGGGTGTAGAAGTGACCCGCCGTCACGATGATCCGCGCGGGAGTGCCCGCCGGAACCCTGCTCTGCGCCGAACTAAAGAGCGCGGACGTAAAGATCAACAAAGAAAACCAACCAACCCTTGACATAGAAATCCTCCTTCGCAAGCCCCACTTCTCGCCGGCGTTCTGTCCGCCAAGACCATAGATCGCGACGAAGCGCCGCGCCGGCCTTACTTCAACTCGACCGTCAGAGCCTTGTTGCCGGCGGTCTTAAGTGGAACGAACGTGACTTCGACCTGTTTGCCGACCTCCGGGGCCAGCTGGTCGAACATGAGCTTGCGACCGCCGGCGACGATCTTCGTGGTGCCGCTAATTTTAAAGTCGTAAGTGATGCCTTCGCTGCTTTTGACGAAGATCAGGCCTTCGTCCTTGCTGACGATCGTCAAGGTCCCGCTAATGGTTTCCTGCTTCGCCGTAACTACCGGATTCCTCACTTCCGCCCACGCCGTGACGGCGAGAATCGCCAGCCCGATAATGAGTGCTACTTTCTTCATTGTGGTGCCTCCACTCGTTTGAAGCTCCATCTCGGAAATCACAGAGCCTCCTCGACTTGACGATGCATTTCGAGGCCCAGGCGGACCAAAACCGGAAGGTGCTCCGGAATACGCGGAAAGACAGGGATTAGAGTCCCCGGCCGAAAAGTGCGTTCCTGTTCAGGATCAATGTCTTGGCAAAATCGCCCGCTTTCGGCGCGGCCCGGTGGGTTCTCACGCGCAAGGCAAGGACTTGGCGAACTCGTTCGACTTTTAGCGCTCTTCAAATTGGCGCAGGAATCCGTCGGTCGCGTAACGCTTGCCCGCCGTATCGATCAGCAACGCGTCCACGCCCTCGGCTCGCGCCATCGCGAGCCCTCTTTCGGGACCGAAAATAAAAACGATCTTCGCGAGAACCACGCCTTGCTCGGCTGTCGGGGAAATGACGGTCACCGAACAGGCCGCGGTTGCGGGCCATCCGGTCCGCGCATCGATGATGTGGTGATAGCGAACCCCGTTCACGATGCGGAAGCGTTCGTAATCGCCGGAGGTGACCACGGCGCCGCCGGAAACGGGTACCCGACCGATCAGCGTGCCGCGCTCCTGCTGCGGGTCCTGAATCCCCATCTGCCAAGGAACCCCGCCGTGCGTTCCCGAGACGCGAATATCGCCGCCGCCGTCGACGAGCGAATCGTGGAACCCGGCGCGCGCGAGCACCTCTGACGCGCGATCCACGGCGTATCCCTTTGCAATGCCACCGAGCCCGATGCTCATTCCTGCCTCGGGAAGAAACACGCGGTTGCCTTCGATCCGGATCGCGCGGTAATTCACATGGCGCCGCGCCTGGTCGACCGCTGCCTGGGATGGCACCACGAACTGATCGTCGAAGTGCCAGATGTTGGCCATGCCGTGCCAGGTAATGTCGAACGCGCCCTCGCTCATCTCACTATATCGATTGCTGCGTTCGATGATGGCTCGCAATTCCTCGGGAACCTCCACCGGATGTTGTCCTGCCGCGGCGTTTACTTGCGAGATCGGCGATTCGGGCTTCCACTCGCTCATCAGGTTGTCAATGCGGGCGAGTTCCGCGTAGGCTTGGTCAATGGCGTGGCGAGCCGCATCGGCGTGGCCGTGGTCTACCACCTCGATGGTCCAGGTGGTTCCCATCAGAGGGCGCTGGACCCGGATGGTCTGGCTTTGATCGACGCGTCCCGCGACCGAGACGAAGCGTAAGGCCACCAAGGCGCCGACCACCGCTATCGAGAGCGCTGTTGCGCGCCATGGCGTTTTCATTCGAGACGCTGACTCCGGACGCTTTCTTCGCACGCGAATTGCCACGCCGGAGTGGCCCCCGGGTTGCCATCAATCCGGCAGTTATGACGGCGGCCACTCGACGCGCGCACCCGGTTCTGACGGTTCTTGTGCGTTTTGGCGCTGAGGCGCGGGCTTCCGAATTGGGGGTTTTCGCGCAAGCTTTCCGGGTAATGCCAAAGGATTGGGTGTTGACGCGATGATCGAGTATTTTGTTGCCGGCGGACTGATGGGCGGGATCGGCATCCTGCTCGCCGCCGCTCTGGCCTATGCCGATAAGAAGTTATACGTTTTCGAAGACCCGCGCATCGATCAGGTCGACGCAATGCTTCCCCACGCCAATTGCGGCGCCTGCGGTTGTGTAGGTTGCCGCATGTTCGCGGAAAAACTGGTGGCCGGGGAGATCGCGCCGGGAAAGTGCACCGTCAGCAGCGCGGAGGCGATTCAGGAGATCGCGGCGTTTCTTAAAGTGGACGCCGGGGCCGAAGAAAAGCGCGTCGCCCGCCTGGCTTGCGCCGGCGGAACGCACGTGGCCCGCAATCGGGCGCGTTATTGGGGAGTCGAGACGTGCCGCGCGGCGGCGCTGGTTTCCGGAGGCGGCAAGGCCTGCGCGTGGGGATGCCTGGGGCTGGGCGATTGCGAACGCATCTGCGATTTCGACGCCATTCAAATGGACCCCCACGGCCTGCCCGTGGTCATCGAGGCGCGCTGTACCGCCTGCGGCGATTGCGTCGAAGTTTGTCCCAAGGACTTGTTTTCGATCCAGCCGGTGAGCTACCGGTTATGGGTGGCGTGCAGGAATCTGTTGCCGGGAGCCGAGGCGGAAGCGCGTTGCGAGGTCGCCTGCACCGCCTGCGGGCGTTGCGCGGCCGACGCGCCCGCGCTGATCCGGATTGAGAATAATCTCGCCGTCATTGACTATTCCAAGAATGGTCGCGCGACGAAAGCTCCGATCGAGCGTTGTCCGACCGGCGCCATCGTGTGGATCGACGAGAAAAAAGGACCCGTCAAGGGTATCGAGGCGAAAAAAATCACCCGCAGATCCGCTCTGCCTGTCGAGGAAGCGGATTTGCCGGTCATCGAGGGAGCAAGGCACACGTGAGTCATCCAGCGACGTTCAAATATCCCGGAGTCCGCGAAGCCATGGACGGCAACACCGCGGTCATTATGTGCGAGCGCGAATCGACCGACGCGGCCGGCGCCTATCCGATCACGCCTTCGACGCAAATGGGCGAGTATTGGGCCGAGGAATCGGCTAAAGGTCACGTCAACATCTCCGGACGGCCGCTGATCTTCATCGAGCCGGAAGGCGAACACGCCGCCGCGGGCGTGACCGCGGGCCTTTCCATGACCGGCTTGCGCGCCACCAATTTTTCCTCCGGCCAGGGCATCGCCTACATGCACGAATCGCTGTATGCGGCAGTCGGCAAGCGGCTCACTTATGTGCTCAACATGGGCTGCCGCGCCATGACCAAAGCGACGCTCAATGTCCACGCCGGCCACGACGACTATCACTGCATCGACGACGCGGGCTTTTTTCAACTGTTCGGCAAGAGCGCGCAGGAGGTCTGCGACCTGAATATCATCGCGCACAAAATCGCCGAGCTGTCGCTGACGCCCGGCATTTGCGCGCAGGATGGCTTCCTGACCACGCACCTGATCGAGTCGCTGGTGTTGCCCGAGCGCGAGCTGATCGCCGAATATCTGGGCCGTCCCGACGACATCATCGAGACGCCGACGCCGGCGCAGCGCGTTCTGTTCGGTCCGCGCCGGCGCCGGATTCCGGAATTGTGGACCGTCGACAATCCGGTGATGCTCGGCATCGTGCAGAACCAGGACGCCTACATGCAAAGCGTCGCCGCGCAGCGTCCGTTCTTTTTCGAGCATATCGCCGCGATCACGGATCACGCGATGGAGGATTTTTACACGCTGACAGGGCGCCGTTACGGCCGCGTCTCCACCTATCGCGTCGAGGACGCCGATTATCTCATCCTCGGGCAGGGCAGTATGCTGGTGACGGCCGAAGCGGTGGCCGACTATCTGCGCGAAACGCGCCGCATCAAGGCCGGAGTGGTGAACCTGACCATGTTCCGTCCGTTCCCCGGCGAATTGCTCGGCGCGATTCTCAAGGGCCGGAAAGGCGTCGCGGTGCTGGAGCGCGTCGATCAGCCTCTCGCCGAGGACTTGCCGTTGATTCGCGAGGTCCGCGCGGCGCTCGGGCGTTGTATGGAAAACGGCCGCTTCGCGAACGGCTCGGTTCCTTATCCCGACTACGCAAGTTATCGCAAACCGGAAGATATGCCCCCGCTGTATTCCGGCTCTTACGGCCTCGGCAGCCGCGATCTTCAGCCGGAAGGGCTGATCGGTGCAATCGAAAACATGGTTCCCGACGGAGGGAAGAAAAAATTCTTCTACCTGTCCATCGACTTTATTCACGACAAACCGTTCACCCCGAAACAGGAGCTGCATCAGATTCAGATCACCGACGGGTATCCGGCGATTCGCGACCTGGCCGTGCATGGCACCGAGAATCCGAACCTGATGCCGAAGGACAGCATCACCGTGCGATTTCATTCGGTGGGCGGATGGGGCGCCATCACCACCGGGAAAAATCTGGCGATGACGCTGTTCGATCTGCTGGGCTATCACATTAAAGCGAATCCGAAGTATGGCTCGGAAAAGAAAGGCCAGCCGACCACCTATTATCTTTCGGCCGCTCCGGAGCCGATCCGGGTCAACTGCGATTACATTTATGTCGACGTCGTGCTGTCGCCCGATCCGAACGTTTTTCAGCACTCCAATCCGCTGGGCGGCCTGAAAAAAGGAGGCGTGTTCATTCTTCAGAGCGCGTTTGAGAATCCCGAGGAGGTCTGGGCCAGCATTCCCGAGCGGTTTCAACGCATGATTGCCGACAACGGCATTCGGGTCTATTATCTGGACGCGTTCAAGGTCGCGCGCGAGGAAGCTACCGATCCGGAACTGCAATTCCGCATGCAGGGCATCGCGTTTCAGGGAGCCTTCTTCGCCGCCTCTCCGGTGATGGCGCAAGCCAGGCTCGGCGAGGCGCAGCTTTTCAAGGCCATCGAGTCGCAGCTCGAGCACAAGTTCGGCGGCAAGGGCGCGCGGGTGGTGGAAGATAATCTGCGGGTGGTGCGCCGCGGTTTCGACGAAGTGAGGGAGATCACCGACAAGAAAATTTCGTCCGCCGCCGCGCCGGCGCTGCGCAAATCGCCGGATCTGCCGGTGATGCTCAAGCAGGTTCCCGCAAGTTCCGCCCCGACCACCGACATTCATCGTTTTTGGGAACAGACCGGCAGTTTTTATCTCACCGGCAAGGGCAACGACAACCTGGCCGATCCGTTCATCGGCCTGAGTTTTATTCCTGCGGCGACGGGCGTGTTTCGCGACATGACCGGCGTGCGGTTCGAACATCCCCAATGGATCCCGGAAAACTGCACCGCCTGCGGATCCTGCTACACGGTGTGCCCGGACAGCGCCATCCCCGGGCTGGTGCATGCGCCGATTTCGATTCTGGAGACGGCGCATCAATCGGTGTTGGCTCGCGGCCATGCCGTCAAATATCTTCCGCGCGCCATCCGGACAGTAGAGCAAAAACTGCGCTCGCAGCTTTCCGCGGCGGGCGAACATCCCGATCCGCGCGCGCTGATGGAGGAAGCCATCGCCGCTACGCTCGCCGCGGCCAGGGACGGGGAGCGCAAGGAGCTCGAGCACGAGTTCCAATGGCTCCGCGAAGCGCTCGGCGATTTCAAATTCGCGGCCACGCAGCCGTACTGGTTCGTGCGCGAGAAAAAACAAAAGGGGAGCGGCGGGCTGCTTTCGATTACCGTCAATCCGTACGCCTGCAAAGGATGCATGGAGTGCGTGAAGGTATGCAACGACGACGCGCTGCGCCCGGTTTCGCAGTCCTCCGACAGTGTGATGCAGCTGCGCCGCAACTGGGATTTCTGGACCGCGCTGCCGACCACCGCGCCCGAGTTTATCCGCATTGAAGACCTGGACGAGCGGATCGGCGCGCTCGAAACGCTGCTGCTCGACAAGCGCAATTACCTGGGCATGGTCGGCGGCGACGGAGCGTGTCTGGGCTGCGGTGAAAAGACCGTGGTCCATTTGTTCGCCGCGACGGTGGAAGCGCTGATGCAGCCGCGCGTGAAGGCCCTGGTGGCGCGGCTGGACGATCTGATTTCACGGCTCGATCAGCATATCCGGTTGAAACTCGCCGGAACCATCGATTTGAGCCGCGGCGATCGCGTCGGGCACGCGCTCGACGAATTGAGGAGCACCGACGTCACCCTCGCCCGTCTTTCGGAAAAGCTGGACGAGCGCCACGCCGGTCCGACCATCGATGCCGAGTGGCTGCGCTGGTCGACGCAACTGCTCGAAAAGTTGAAGCATCTGCGCTGGCAGTATACCGAGGGAACCACGCGGAGCGGGCGCGCCAGCATGGGTATTCTCAACTCGACCGGCTGCACCTCGGTGTGGGGATCGACGTATCCGTTCAATCCGTATCCGTTCCCGTGGGCGAATCACCTGTTCCAGGACTCGCCGTCGGTCGCCATGGGTGTCTTCGAAGGGCATATGGCCAAAATGGCCGAAGGATTCAAGGCGATCCGCATGGCCGAGATCGAATTGAACGGCGGATACCGAAAAGAGAAACACGCCGATTTTTTCACTTACTTCGACTGGAAAAAATTCACCGACGACGAGCTGCGGCTGTGTCCGCCGGTGGTCGCCATCGGCGGCGACGGCGCGATGTACGACATCGGATTCCAGAATCTTTCGCGCATGATGATGTCGGGCAAGCCGATCAAGGTCCTGGTGCTCGATACGCAGGTGTATTCGAATACGGGCGGCCAGGCGTGCACCTCCGGATTCACCGGCCAGGTTTCGGACATGGCGCAGTTCGGCAAGGCCACCCAGGGCAAAGAAGAAGTGCGCAAGGAAATCGCGCTGGTCGGCATGGCCCATCGCACTACTTACGTCATGCAGGGCACCATCGCCAACGCGACGCATCTGATTGAAGGCTTCATTGAAGGATTGAACGCGCGGCGTCCGGCGTTGTTTAACATTTACAGCGCGTGCATGCCGGAGCACGGCATCGGCGATGACCTGGCCGAACATCAGAGCAAGCTGGCGGTCGAATCGCGCGCCTATCCGCTGCTGCGCTACAACCCCGATAAAGGCATTTTGCCCGAAGAATGTTTCGACATCGAGGGCAACCCGGCGGTCGAGGACGATTGGCCGAGCTATTCGCTCGCCTATGTCGACGAAGAGGGCAAACCGGAGCAGATCCAGGTTCCGCTGACGTTCGCCGATTTCGCCGTTACCGAAGCGCGTTTCCGCAAACAATTCCGCACCGTGCCGCGCGACGCCTGGAACGAAAACATGATCCCGCTTGCGGAGTATCTGAACCTGGACGATCGCGAAGGGAAATTCCCATTCATTTGGGCGGTGGACAAGAAGAACCGGCTGATCCGCGTGATTCCGGCCGAACCCATCGTTCGCGCCTGCGAGGACCGGCGGAATTTCTGGCGGATGTTGAAATCGCTCGCGGGCGTTCGTCCGGCGGTAGACACTTCCGCGATCGCCGAACGCGTTCGCGCCGAATTCGCGCAAACCCTGGCCGCGCGGCTGCTCGATATGGCCGGCGACGGCAAGCTCCCGATCGCCGCGGCCCCGGCCGTTGCGCAGCCCGCCGCCGTTCCCGTCGCCGTTCCCGCCGCGGCAACCGCCACTGCACCAGCCGCCGCCGTTCCGCCGGCTGCCCCGGCGCTGGCCGCGAGCGGCGATGGATACGTCGCGCCCTGGATCGATTCCTCGCAGTGTACGGCCTGTGACGAGTGCACCACCATCAACCCGAAAATCTTCGCGTACGACGAACACCGGCACGCGTATATAAAGGCTGCCAAGGGCGGCCCGTATCGCGACCTGGTGCGCGCAGCCGAAAAATGCACGGCCCAGGTGATCCATCCGGGGACCCCGTTCGATTCCAAGGAGAAGGACCTGGACAAGCTGATCAAGAGGGCGGCCAAGTATCTCTGAGCATCTATGAGCTGGCTCAACGGCAGGAGTTTTTCGCAGGGCGTGCACGTCCCCGAGTTCAAACAGGCGACGTGTCATTTGCCCATCCGGCGTCTTCCGTTTGCGCCGGTGCTGATCGTCCCGCTTTCGCAGCATACCGGCGCGCCCGCCGTGTCGATCGTCCGCGAAGGCCAGGAGGTGGTGCGCGGCGAGCCCATCGCCAAAGCCGGCGGATTCGTTTCGGTGCCCATGCACGCGCCCGCCACAGGACGCGTCGAGCGCATCGCGCCGGCGCCCACCGCGCGCGGCGATCTTTCCACCGCGATTTATATCCGGCCGTATCCCGGCGCGAGCCAGGAGATCCTGTATGGCGCGCCGCAGGACATCGAGCGGATGACGCCGGATCAGATCATCGCTGCGATCCAGGAGACCGGGGTGGTCGGCCTGGGCGGCGCCGCCTTTCCCACGCACGTGAAGATGAAGCTGCCCGAAGGCAAGCGCGTCGATACGGTGATCGTCAACGGATGCGAGTGCGAGCCGTACCTCACCACCGACCATCGCGTGATGGTGGAGCAGCCGGCCGAGGTGCTGGCCGGTGCGCGTATCGCGATGAAGGCCATCGGCGCCGCGCGGGCAATCGTCGGCGTCGAAGACAACAAACCCGACGCGATCGAAGCGTTGCGCAAAGCCGCCGCTTCGTCCCCGAACATCACCGTCGCTTCGATCCCCACCAAGTATCCGCAGGGCGCGGAGAAAATTCTGATCCAGGTGCTGCTGGGGCGCCAGGTGCCTACGGGCGGCCTGCCGAGCGACGTCGGAGCCGCCGTATTCAACGTCGCCACGCTCGCCCAGATCGGCGATCTGCTGCCGCGCCATCAGGGACTGATCGAGCGGGTGGTCACCATCACCGGACCGGGCGTCGCCAAGCCGGGGAATTATCTCGCCGCTCTCGGCACGCCGTTGCGCTGGGCCCTGGAACAGGCGGGCTGCGAGCCGGACGTCGCGTCGGTGATTCTCGGAGGCCCGATGATGGGCCCCGCCGTCGGATCGCTGGACGTTCCGCTCACCAAGGGCGTCACCGGAGTGCTGGTTCTCACCTCGCGCGAGCTGGACGGGCGGCGCAAAATCTACGCGTGCATCAAATGCGCGGCGTGCGTCGAGGCCTGCCCCATGCATCTGAATCCCTCGCGCCTGGGCATGCTGGCGCGCAAGGAACGTTACGAGGAGATGGAGACCGCGTTTCACCTCAACGATTGTTTTGAATGCGGAAGCTGCAGCTACGTATGTCCGGCGAACATTCCGCTGGTGCAGTATTTCCGGCTGGCCAAGCAGATGAACCGGGCGCGAAAGTCAAACCTCGCCAAGGCGCTGCAATGAGAAAGGCGCTCCCATGAAGCCGGTGATCGAGCTGCGCACCTCGCCGCACCTGCACGTGCCCCGCTCGGTGCAGGCGATCATGCTCAACGTGGTGCTCGCGCTGCTGCCGATTTGCGCCTATTCGGTCTGGCTGTTCGGCCTGAGCGCGCTCGTGCTGCTGATCACTACTACCGCGGCCTGCGTCGCGACCGAATATTTTATCTGCAAAATATCGGGGAGCGAATCTTCGGTCGGCGATTTCAGCGTCGTGATCACCGGGCTGCTGCTGGGGCTGATCCTGCCGCCGGGATTTCCCCTGTGGATGGCCGCGGTGGGCGGATTCATCGCCGTCGCGCCCGGGAAAATGCTGTTCGGCGGCCTTGGATTCAACGTTTTCAATCCGGCGTTGGTGGCGCGCGCGTTTCTGCAAGCGGCGTTCCCGGTCGCGATCATGGGCTACACTCCGGCGCTCGCGCTACGCCGTTTTGCCGAGTTCATCCCGTCCAGCTTCGCCATGCCGCTGATCAAGGCCCCGCCCCTGGCTGCCTGGATCGCACAAACACGCGTCGATGCGTTCACCGGCGCGACGCCGCTCATGCTCGAGAAATTCGATCACGTGCACAGCGCCGTGTGGCCGCTGCTCATCGGGCAACGCGCCGGCTCTGCGGGAGAAACGCCCGCGCTGCTGATCCTGGTCTGCGGCGCTTATCTCATTTTCCGCCAGATGATGGACTGGCGCATTCCGGTGGCGATGCTCGCGACCGCGTTCCTGGCGAGCAGCGCGTTTTACCTGTCCGATCCGTCGCACAACCCGACGCCTTGGTTCATGCTGTTTTCGGGCGGAATGATGTTGGGCGCGATGTTCATGGCCACCGACCCGGTTTCTTCGCCGGTGACGCCGCTCGGCATCTGGATCTATGGCGCGCTGATCGGGCTAATCACGATCCTGATCCGGCTCAAGGGCGGACTGGCGGAAGGCGTCATGTACGCGATCCTGCTGGGCAACGCGGTATCGCCGCTGATCGACAACCTGACGCAGCCGCGAACTTACGGCGCTCGAAAAAAGGAGGCGGCCGGATGAGCCAGGGAACGCAAATGATGCGCCTGCTGGGTATTGTCTCGCTGCTGTGCGGCCTGCTGATCGTCGGCACCCAGCGCGGCACGCTCGCACGCATTCGCCACAATCAGGAAACCATCATGCGCGAGTCGGTGGCGCGCCTTCTGCCCGGAATCGAAAAGCAGATCATTTACGGGATTCAGCCGTCGGACGAGCTCACCATCCTGCCCAATGTCGAAGCCTCCGGGCCACGATTTTTCGCCGGGTACGACGCCTCGGGAAGATTTCTGGGCGTCGTCGTCGAAGCAAGCGAGCGCGGCTACGCCGACGTCATCTCCGCCATGTACTCCTATTCGCCGGAAACGCAAACCATCACCGGATTCCAGGTGATCGACATGAAAGAAACGCCGGGCCTGGGAAATAAAATTTCGAGCGACCCCGGATTCCTCGAAAATTTCAAGCAGCTCGACGCGACGCATCCCATCACCACGGTCACCCATGGCGCGAAAAAGAACCCGTGGGAGATCGACGCCATCTCCGGCGCCACCATTTCTTCGCGCGCGGTGGGCCGCATGCTTCAGAAAAGTGTTGCGGCGGTCGCGCCGGTGGTCCAGCGCAATCTGGGCCGGATTGAGCGAGGCCAATGATGAATCACGAGCCAACCGTTCCCTCTTGCCACCCAGGCGGCGCTGCCGTCTCGAACCCGTCGCCAACCGAGACCATGGTGGCTTTCACCACCGGTTTGTGGAAACAGAACCCGGTGTTCGTCATGGTGCTGGGGATGTGCCCGACGCTCGCCATCACCAACAGCGTGCGCAACGCCATCGCTATGGGCTTGGCGACAACGTTTGTCATGGCCTCTGCCAACGCGTTCATCTCGATGGTGCGGAAAATGGTGCCGAAGCAGGTCCGCATCGCGACCTATATTCTGATGATCGCGACCTCGGTCACCATCGTCGATTACCTGGTCAAGGCGATCAGCATCCCGGTGTATAAGGCGCTCGGACCTTTCATTCCGTTGATCGTGTCGAACTGCCTCACGCTCGAGCGGGCCGAGAGCTACGCCGGAAAAAATCCCATCGGAAAAAGCATTCTCGACGGCCTCGGCATGGGCTTCGGATTCACTTTCGCCCTCACCTGCCTGGGCACCGTCCGCGAGGTGCTCGGCGCCGGAACTTTTTTGGGATTCCCGCTGTTCGGAAAGAATTTCGAGCCCTGGGTGTTGTTTCTGCTCCCGCCCGGCGGATTCATCTCGCTCGCCATGTGGTTGCTGACGTTCACGTTCTGGCGGGAATGGAGCGAGAAGCGGAAGGCCGCTCGAACGGCCGCAGAGGCCGCGGAAGAGATTCCCGTTGAGGTGATCCTATGAACGAGTCTTTCTCCCACATTTTCATCGACGCTTTGCTGATCAATAATTTCGTGCTGTGCGTGTTTCTCGGCATGTGCTCGTTCATCGGACTTTCGGGAAAATTTTCCACCGCCTGGCGCATGGGCGTCTCGGTGATGTTCGTCATCATTGTCAGCAGCATCCTCGCCTTCGGCACCAACCTGCTCCTGGTGCGGTTTCACGCCGAGTATCTGCGTATCATCACTTACATCGTGATCATCGCGGCCACCGTGCAGCTCACCGAAATGTTCATCAAAAAAACCAGCCCGGCGCTGTTTCGCGCGATGGGCGTTTACCTGCCGCTGATCACCACCAATTGCGCCGTGCTGGCCGTGCCGCTGTTTCAAACCTCGCGCAATTATTCCTTCGCGCAAAGCGTTGTCTTCGCGATCGCCGCCAGCGGAGGATACACCATCGCCATCGTCACGCTGTCGCTGGTGCGGGAGCGCGTCGATCTGTCCGACGTTCCGAATCTCGCCAAGGGAACGGCCCTCACCCTGGTGCTCGCCGCGATTCTCTCGATGGCTTTCATGGGCTTCGCCGGAATGGGCAACGGAGGATAACGTATGGTCAGTTTCCTGACGGGAATTTTCGGATTCGCCCTGCTGATGGGCGTTTGGTTCGCGGTGCAGGCTTTGGCGCGCAAACATTCGCGCTGCGCGCCCGATCAGGACATGCTGGAAGGCCACGGCTGCGGCGCCTGCGACCACTCGGGCGCCTGCCACAAAACGATGAAAGGAACACATCATGGAGCTGCATGAGGACGATGTCTGTAATCCGTACGCGACAACGCTCGTTTCTAGCGAAAGAATCACGCCGCAGGATACGGCGGAGGTCCGCCATCTCGTGCTGCAGTTACCCGACGGCGATTTCGCGTTCCGCGAAGGCCAGTGCCTCGCGGTGCTGGTCCCCGGACCGCACGAGTTCGGGAATCTGTTTCACATGCGGCTCTATTCCATCGCCAGCTCCCGCGCCGGCGAGGGCGGAGCGCCCAACACGATCTCGATCTGTGTGCGCCGCTGCTTTTACATCGACCCGATCAGTGGCGAGCGCTACCCCGGCAAGGCCTCGAACTTTCTGTGCGACGCCGCGCCCGGCGACGAGATCCTGATCGCCGGCCCCTATGGCACTCACTTCACCATTCCCTCGGACCCGACTTCGAATCTGCTGATGGTCGGCGCCGGCACGGGAATCGCACCGTTCCGCGCGTTTGTGAAACACATCTATCAGGAACGCGGAGGATGGCAGGGGAAGGTGCGCCTGTTCTACGGCGCCAAGACCGGAACCGAATTGCTGTACATGAACGATCTGCGCCAGGACCTCCACTTGTATTACGACGAGCAGACGTTTCGCGCCTTCGAAGCGGTCAGCCCGCGTCCCTATTTTGACGAGCCGCCGGCGCTTGACCGGGCGCTCGCAGACAACGCCCGCGAAGTGTGGGAGATGATCCAGGAGCCCAAGACCTACGTCTATATCGCCGGGCTGGCCGGAGCCGAGCAGAAATTCGAGCAGGCCATGAGCGCCATCGCCGGATCGGAACAACTGTGGCGCCGCAAACGCCAGGAACTGATCACGCAGCGCAGATACGCCGAACTGCTTCACGAATGATCGCGTGAGCTTGACTTGCGCGCGCCAGGGCTGCGAAGTGGATTAGGTTCGACACTGCGCCGATTCTATGCCGTCGCTCCCGTCGAAGGCGCGGCCTGAGCGCCGCGCTTCCCAAATTTACTTTGCCGGCTTCAGGCTCGCGGCAATTTTGCGCGCGTCGTCCGCCGTTCCGCTCTGGTAGATCACTTCTACCATGCAGAATCTTCCTGCCGCCAGCGGGATGGCGCGATACACGTTCGGCTTCCCACTCATCGACTGACCTTCCATCTGGAAGTCGCCGGCCGAATCCTTGACCACCTTATCGTGCGTATACATTTTGCGCGCGTTCTGCTTCAGCGCATCGAACGACGCGACCTTGGCAGGAGAGCCGACGGCGACGCTGACCTTCTTGTCCGGCGAACTGGCGATTCCAGCGGTGGTGCTCACCGCCCAGTTCGCCGGAACGGTCGCCTGGCAGTTCCCGACGCGCGAGGTCACCTTCTTGCCATCCTCGGCCCGCATCATTGATGTCGCGTAAGTCGCCGCGACCGCCGCCACCGCCAGCCGTGCCCATTTTCTCATCTGGTTTTACTCCGGAGATTAGAATGATACCGCACCGCATCAATCCGGCAGGGCCAAACCATCCGAGACAAACTGGCGCATCAGGAGATCGCCGGCCATGGGAATCACGCTAAGCCGCAGCACCTGGTCGCGGATGAACAATCCGAACGCACCCGTAATCAAGACATTGTGCCCCGACAAGTGAGCCGAACGACCGCCATGCCCAGGTTGCCGCTTCGCCATAAATTCGTCATCGCGCCCAGAACTTCGACAAGGTTCAGAGCATGCCCGCCCCGTTGAACGCCAGCAATAGGTGGGCCGTACGGCCTTTTCCGAACGGCCTCTGATAATCTGAAAATTATCGATGAGCAATTTTCAGATCACCCTTCCCGACGGCAGTGTCCAAAGTGTTGCCCAGGGTTCGCGGCCGATGGACGTCGCGCAGTCGATCAGCAAACGCCTGGCCGACGACGCGATTGTCGCGCGCGTTAACGGCAATTTGTGGGACTTGAATCGTCCGTTCGAAGGCGACGCGCAGCTTCAGATCCTGACTACCAGAAATCCCGAGGCGCTCGAAGTGTATCGTCATTCGACCGCGCATCTGCTCGCCGCGGCAGTGCTCGAACTGTTTCCGGAGACCAAGCTCGGCATCGGTCCGCCGATTGAAACCGGGTTCTATTACGATTTCGACCGTCCCGAAAATTTCACTCCCGAAGATCTTGAAAAAATCGAGAAGCGGATGTGGGAAATTCAGGCTCGCGACCTGCCGTATGAGCGGAAATACACGAAAAAAGAAGACGGCCTGAAGCTTTATTCCGATCAGCCGATGAAGGTCGAGCTGATTCAGGAGCGCGCGGGCGACGTGTTTTCCGAATACACGCTGGGGCCGCATTTCATCGATTTCTGCCGCGGCCCGCATGTGCCGTCGACCAAAAAAATCAAGGCGTTCAAGCTGCTTTCGATCGCCGGCGCGTACTGGAAGGGCAGCGAAAACAACGCCCAGTTGCAGCGCATTTACGGCACGGCGTTTTTCACGCCGAAAGACCTCGAAGATTATCTGAAGCGCCTGGAAGAAGCCAAGCGGCGCGATCACCGGCGGCTCGGAAAAGAGCTGGAGCTCTTCACGGTGAACGAAACCGTCGGCGCGGGGCTGCCGCTGTGGCTGCCTAAAGGCGCGACGATTCGCAGACTGCTCGAAGAATATATTCTGGAGCGCGAGCGCGAGACCGGATACCAGCACGTCTTCACGCCGGATCTGGCGAAGGTCGACCTCTACAAACGCTCCGGGCATTGGGAACATTATCACGAAGATATGTTTCCGCCGATGGAGCTGGAACATGAAGAAATGGTGCTGCGGCCGATGAACTGCCCGCATCATATTCTGATTTTCGAGACCAAGAAGCGCAGCTATCGCGAGCTTCCGGTGCGACTCGCGGAGCTGGGCACGATGTATCGCTACGAACGGAGCGGCGTGCTCAGCGGATTGAGCCGCGTGCGCTGCATGACCCTCAACGATGCGCACATTTTCTGCACGCCGGAACAGATTAAGGAAGAATTTTCGGGCGTGATGAAGCTGGTGGAGCGCGCCTATAAAGATCTCGGCATCACGCAGTACACCTACCGGCTTTCCCTGCGCGATCCGGCGAATAAGGAGAAGTACGTCGATAACGACGCGATGTGGGAAATGGGCGAGCAGATGCTGCGTGAGGCGATGGACGCGCTCGGCTTGAAGTACACCGAGGCGAAGGGCGAAGCGGCGTTTTACGGCCCAAAGCTCGACATTCAGCTCGCGGATGTGATGGGGCATGAAGAAACGTATTCGACCATTCAGGTCGATTTTCATCTGCCCAATCAGTTCGAGCTCGGCTATATCGCGGCGGACGGCAAGGAGCATCGCCCGGTGATCATTCATCGCGCGATCATCAGCACCATGGAGCGCATGGTCTCGTACCTGATCGAGCTGTATGCGGGCGCGTTTCCGCTGTGGCTCGCGCCGGTGCAGGCGGCGGTGCTGCCGATCACCGATCGTCACGTCGCCTACGCGCGCCAGGTGCATCAGCGCCTCGAAAAGGCCGGGCTGCGTTCGCATCTGGACGATCGCAACGAGAAGGTGAATCTCAAAATTCGCGAAGCGCAGTTGCAGAAGGTGCCCTATATGCTGGTGGTGGGCGATCGCGAGGCGCAATCGGACAGCGTGAGCGTGCGGCATCGCAAGCACGCGGACATGGGCGCCAAATCCGTGGACCAATTCATTCAGGAGGTCCGGGCGCTGGTGGATGCCAAGGCAGTTAACGAGTAAGCGGATTCTCACTCGCACCAGCGGCTTCATCGCCGAAGCCGGGTTCACGCATTCGCTGACTCCGGCGCGAAACTGCACGTTCGGGTGTACCTACTGCTACGTTCCGACCATGCGCATCTACGGCGGATTGCAGCCGGAGGATTGGCAGCGATGGGGCCAATTCACCACGTTTAAAACAAACGCGGCGGATTTGTTGCGGCGCGAACTGCGGCCCGATCAGCGGATTTATTGCTCGCCGCTGGTCGATCCTTATCAGCCGGCCGAAGGGGAACAGCAGATGATGCCGCGGATTTTAGATGCCATGCTCGCCGCGCCCCCGAAGGTTTTCGTTTTGCAGACGCGCGGGCCGATGATCCTGCGCGACCTCGACCGCTTGCGCGCTTTATCCAAGCGCACCATTCTCCGCGTGAGCTTTTCCGTCACCACGAATCTCGAAAAAATCCGGAAATTGTACGAGCCTTTGTGCGCGGCGATTGAGGACCGCCTTGCCGCGATTCGCACGCTGCGCGATGCGGCGATCGAGACGTATGCGACGCTCGCGCCGCTGCTGCCGTGCGATCCCGAAGAGCTGGCGCGGGTGGCGATCGAAGCAAGCGGCCGCGACCTGATCGGCGATCCGCTGCATATTCGAGCGACCAAGCCCTATGGCGCGACCACGCGCGAAGCCGGTTTCCGGGTGAGCGCGGCGCAACATCATGAGCCGTGGCTCGATGCGGATTTTCAAGCGGCGATGGTCGGGCGGATCGATCGAACAGCTCGCGAATTGGGCCGTAGTTTTACAATTGGTCCGTTGGGTTTTGCGCGGCTCGCAAGGACATGACTCAGGAAATTGTTTCCCGCAATCCGGCCACGAATGAAGAACTCGGCCGGGTGCCGCTCGCCTCCGCCGAAGATTACGAAGAGATCATAGATCGCGCGCATCGCACCTTCGAGCGATGGCGGATGGTCCCCGCGCCGAAGCGCGGCGAAATTGTCCGTGAAATCGGTAATGCGTTGCGCGCATCGAAGGACGAACTGGGCGCGTTGGTGACGCGCGAGACGGGCAAAATTCTCGCCGAAGGAAAAGGCGAGGTGCAGGAGATGATCGACATCGCCGATTTCGCGGTCGGCCTGTCGCGCCAGCTTTACGGATTATCGATGCACAGCGAACGGCCCGGGCATCGGATGTATGAACAGTGGCATCCGCTGGGCGTGGTCGGCGTGATCAGTGCGTTCAATTTTCCGGTGGCGGTGTGGAGTTGGAATGCGCTGATCGCGATGGTCTGCGGCGATACGGTGGTGTGGAAGCCGTCGCTCAAGACGCCGATGACGGCGGTCGCGGTTGACCGGATCGTCCATCGCGTGCTCGCGCGGCACGGATGGGAAGGCGTATCGAACCTCGTCATCGGACGCGACGAGGTGGTCGGCGCGAAGATGCTTGACGATCGCCGAATCCCTTTGATCAGTGCCACGGGATCGACGCGAATGGGGCGCATTGTGGCGGAGACGGTGGCGAAAAGGCTCGGGCGAACGCTGCTCGAATTGGGAGGAAACAACGGCGTGATCGTGATGGACGATGCCGACCCCGAACTCGTGGTGCGGGCGGTTCTGTTCGGCGCGGTGGGAACGGCCGGGCAGCGCTGCACGTCGATCCGGCGATTATTTTTGCAGAAAAACATCGCGCCGAAAATCACTCAGGCGTTGCTGGCCGCCTACCGGCAGATTCCCATCGGCGATCCGATGCAGCCGGGAACGCTGATGGGCCCGCTGATCGATGACGGCGCGGTGGATCACATGATGCACTCGCTCGATCGGATTCGCGACCAGGGCGGTGAAGTGCTGACCGGAGCCCAGAGGCTGCATGGAAGGTTCGTCGAGCCGACCATCGTGAAGGCTCATCCCGCGATGGCGATTTTGCAGGAAGAAATTTTCGCGCCGATTCTGTACCTGATCGAGTTCGAGAAACTGGATGACGCGATCGCCTGGCACAACGCTGTTCCCCAGGGCCTCTCGTCTGCGATCTTCACCGGCAGCGTGGCGGCGTCGGAAAAATTCCTGAGCGTCGCCGGGAGCGATTGCGGCATCGCGAACGTGAACATCGGAACCAGCGGAGCCGAGATCGGCGGCGCATTCGGCGGCGAAAAGGATACCGGCGGCGGACGCGAATCGGGCAGCGATGCCTGGAAGTCGTATATGCGGCGGCAGACGGTGACGGTCAACTGGTCGGGCGAATTGCCGCTCGCGCAGGGGATCCGGTTCGACCTTGGTTGATCTGGTCTACTCTCTGGTCTACTCTTTGGGCGCAATGCCGAGAGCTTTCATTTTCCGGTACAAATGACTGCGCTCCAGGCCCAGTAATTCGGCGGTGCGGGTGACATTGCCGCGGGCCTCTTCGAGTTTCTTGAGAATGTAATCGCGTTCGGCGGCTTCGCGGACTTCCTGCAAGCTTCCGAAGCGGTCCATGGGACGGTCGAACACGGCCCGGCGGGCGCGATCGAGCGGAATGTGGCGCGCATCGATGCGCGTCTGCGGATTCATGATCACCAGGCGCTCCATTAAATTACGCAGCTCGCGGACATTCCCCGGCCACGGATAATCTTCGAGCACGTGCAGCGCTTCGGCCGTCAGTTCCTTCGGCTTGCGGCCGTAGGAAGTGGTGAATTCCTTCAGGAAATGATCCGCCAGCAGGCGCACATCCTCGATACGTTCGCGCAGCGGAGGCACGTGAAACGGGATGACGTTGAGCCGATAAAACAAATCCTCGCGAAAATTTCCGCGCTCGATTTCTTCCTCGAGATTCTTGTTGGTGGAAGCGACCACGCGCACGTCCACCTGGATCGATTCGGCGGCGCCCACGGGCTCTAAACGCTGCTCGTCGAAAGCCCGCAGCACCTTGGCTTGCGTCTTGAGCGACATATCGCCCACTTCGTCGAGAAACAGCGTGCCGCCATGCGCCTTTTCGAGCTTGCCGATTTTATGCTCCATCGCTCCGGCGAAGCTGCCCTTGCGGTGGCCGAACAGCTCGCTTTCGATCAGCTCTTCGGGGATCGCGGCGCAGTTCACTTCGACGAACGCTTCGCTCGCCCGCGCGCTGGAGGCGTGAATCGCGTGAGCGATCAGCTCCTTGCCGGTGCCGCTCTCGCCGAAAATCAACACGCGTCCGTTGGTGGCGGCCATCAACGACAGCTGCTGGCGCAGCGCCTTCATCGGCACGCTTTCGCCGATGATACGCGGCTTGTCCTGTCCGGATTCCTTGAGCCGGCTGAGCTCGAGTTCCAGCCGCCGCTGCTGCACGGCGTTGTGGATCACCACGGTCACCTTTTCAATGGTCAGCGGCTTTTCAAGGAAATCGAACGCGCCGAGCTTGGTCGCCTTGACCGCGGTTTCGATGGTGCCGTGGCCCGAAATGATCACCACTTGCGGACGATCTGCGAAGGGGATCTCCTGAATCCTGGCCAGCGTTTCCATGCCGTCCATTCCGGGCAGCCAGACGTCGAGCAGCACCACTTCATAACCCGATCGCGCCAGCTCCTCCAGGCACTCTTCGCCGGTTGAGACGGCGCGGGAGGTGTAGCCTTCGTCCTCGAGCACGCCGCTCAGCGACTCGCGAATTCCCAACTCGTCGTCTACGATCAGAACGCGCGCATTCTTCACGCGCGCGCCTCCACTTCGGCGGCCACCGCGGCGGGCACCTCGACATAAAATCTGGCGCCGGCGGGAGGATTGTCTTCCACGCGAATCCGCGCGCCGTGCTCGGACAAAATGTGATTGACGATCGCCAGGCCGAGGCCGGTGCCGCGGCCCTTGGTGGAAAAATACGGCAGGAACAATTTTTCCTTGTCCTCGGCGGAGATTCCGCAGCCGGTATCGGCGACCAGCAGCTCCACCGATTCGCCGGAGGCGGCGTGCGTGGCCACCAGCAGGCGCTTCACCAGAGCGTCGCGCATGGCTTCGGCGGCGTTGTCGACCAGGTTGACCACCACGCGCTTGAACTGCTCGGGATCGACGTTGACGGGCGCCAGATGCGGATCCAGATCGACGCGCAGATCGATCCCGTCGAGCCGTCCCGCGAACACGTCGAGGCCATTGCGGACGATTTCGTTCAAATCGCTGGGAACGGGCTGCGCCGCTGGGAATCGCGAGAATCGCGAGAATTCGTCGGCCAGCGTTTTCACCGATTCCACTTCGCGCGCGATGGTGGCGGAGCATTCGCGCAGGATGCGCTGCGCTTCCGGCGTCGCGACTCCACGATCGAGCTGGCGGCCGATCCGCTCCGCGCACAGCGCAATCGGCGTCAGCGGATTTTTCAATTCATGCGCGATGCGCCGGGCCACTTCATGCCACGCCGCGGCTTTCTGGGCGCGCAGCAGCTCACTGGTATCTTCGAGCACGACGACGAAGGCGGGCGCGGAAGGCTGGCGGCCGGGCAGCGCCGAGACCGTAACCGCCAGATGCACCACCTGGTGCGAAGATTCGATGTCGATCTGGCTGGCCGCGACGCCTGTGCGGCGGGCGCGCTTCATCAGGTACTCGATTTCGGCGACGTCCTGGCGCGGGAACAGGTCGCCCAGATGCGCGGCACGGGCGATCTGTTCTTCCGCGAACAAGCCGTGCAGCGCGCGATTGACGCGCTGGATGCGTCCGTCGGCGGCGAGCGAGATCACGCCGGTGGGGATGCTTTCGAGAATCGCCTCGGTGAACCGGCGCCGGCTTTCGAGCTCGCGGCTGTTCGCCTCCAGCTCATGCATCATTTCGTTGAAGGCGCGCACCAGAGTGGCCAGCTCGTCGATCGCGGTGACCTGCACGCGATGGCCGAGATTGCCCTTGCGCACCTCGCTCGCCGCCACCAGCAACGCCGCGATCGGCACGCTGATCTGCCGCGATAGAAGCAGCGCAATCCAGGTGGCGACGAACAGAATGAACAAAGCGATCAGCAGAAGCACGAGAAGATACAGATTGCGGATATATCGTTTTTGCGAGGCGAGCTGATTGTACTCGCTCATGTACTGCTTGATTTCCTTCTCGGTTTCGAGGAGGTTGATTCCGGGCCGCACCCGGACGGTGAGCGTGCGCCCGTCGCCG
>DATHCE010000275.1:0-2127 GCA_035319685.1 Bryobacteraceae bacterium
GCGTGGCCGCCGACGATTTCTTCTACGCCCAACAAAACGCCCGGCTGGTCAAAAACGCCGAGGAATACTACCGCACCATGTTCCGCGGGCGCGTCTCTTCCTGGAACCTTCGCGACACGCACATGGCCGAGACGCTCACGGCGCTAGCCGAGCATTTTGAGTCTGTCGAGCATTTTGAGTCTGTCGAGCATTTTGAGTCTGTCGAGCATTTTGAGTTTCAACTCAGCCGGCCAAAGGTCGTAGTTTGGGAGCACAACTCGCATTTAGGCGACGCTCGGGCAACCGATCAGAGCCGGTCAGGCGAATGGAATTTGGGCCAACTCGCTCGTCAGAAGTACGGCCGCGACTGTGTTCTCGTCGGATTCACCACCTATAGCGGCACCGTGACCGCCGCATCCGACTGGGGCGGCGTCGCCGAGCGGAAACGAGTCAGACCCGCGATGCCCGGAAGTTTCGAATCGTTGTTCCACGACGTGAATCTGCCCGCTTTCCTGCTTACCTTCCCGCGCGACAGCCACGCTGCGAACGCCCTGCGTACCCCCATGCTCGAGCGCGCGATCGGAGTGATCTATCGGCCCGAATCCGAACGGGCGAGTCACTATTTCCACGCCTCTCTGTCCGATCAATTCGACGCCGTCATCCACTTTGACCGGACTCGGGCTGTCGAGCCTCTGGAACCTGGCGTCAAGTGGACCGCAGGAGAACCTGCCGAGACGTTTCCTACTGAAGTGTAGAAAAACTTGGGCGTCAATCTGCGGCCATCACAAGACTCGATTCGAAGAACCGGTCCACGCAATTGAGGATCTCCCCCGCATCCGGCGTGCGATAAATCTCCGCCCTCAGTTTCGATCCGTTCCTGACCCCGTGCGTGAAATACGTCGCGAACTGCTTCATCTTCCCCACCGCGTCCGGAGCGTCATGTTCTCGCAACAGCGAATAATACCGCCGCATGATCTGGTACCGGTCCGCATCCGCCGGTTCCTTATACTGCCCGGTCTCCAGATAATCCTGGATCTGCCTGAAAATCCACGGGTTCGACGATGCCGCGCGGCCGATCATCACCGCGTCGCAGCCGGTCTCGGCAATCATCCTCACCGCGTCTTCCGGAGTCGTGACGTCGCCATTGCCGATCACCGGAATCTTCACTGCGGCCTTCACTTCCGCGATCCTCGACCAATCCGCGTGCCCGCTGTATCCCTGCTCGCGAGTCCTGGGATGCAGCGCGACCGCGCTCACCCCGCAATCTTCGGCGAGCTTCGCCATCTTCACCGCCACCAGTTCCCGATCGTTCCATCCCGCGCGAAATTTCATCGTCAAAGGAATCGTCAGTGCCGACTTTACCGATCGCAAAATATTTTCGACCAGCGGCAGATCGCGCAGCAGCCCCGATCCTCCGTTGCACGTCACCACCTTCTTCACCGGGCATCCGAAATTGATGTCGACGATATCGAATCCAAGATCCTGGCAATACCGCGCCGCATCCGCCATCACCGCCGGATCGGAGCCGAAAAGCTGCGCCGCAATTGGATGCTCGTCGCGTTCGAAATAGAGGTAGCGGAACGTGCGCGTCGGCTTGGTGGCCTTCGCCGTCGCGACGATGCCGTGCGAGCTGGTGAACTCGGTCATGATGAGCCCGCATCCGCCCTGCGCGCGAATCATGCGCCGGAAAACCGTATCGGTAACGCCGGCCATCGGCGCGAGCACGGTCGCGGGCGCAATGCGCACCGGACCCGCAAAATATTCACGAGGAAACATGCGTGCTTAATTCATTTTAACGTTTCCCTTTTCGCGAAACGCACCTCCGCCGCGATGCGTTCATACATGCAGAGGGCAGAGAACGCGGCGGCATCTTCATTCGTTTTAGCTCCTGCCGCCGCGTTCTGGATTAAGCATGAATGCAAAAATCCTGATCGGGTTTTTCGCCGGAGCTGTGCTCGCCTCGATCGGGACCTACTGGATCACGCATCGTCCGTCCTCCGCGCCCATAGCCGTCGAAGCTCCCCCACCGGCGCAGCCGCCGGCAGTCTCGCCTCCGGTAACCGCGCCTCTCGAACCGCCTCCACCACCCGAGCCGGTTTCTGCTCCGCCGGAAGTGACGGCAAACCGGCACAAGGGAAAACAGCGCGA
>DATHCE010000276.1:0-4691 GCA_035319685.1 Bryobacteraceae bacterium
CGCGTGTCCGCCGGATAATCCCAGGCGCCGTTATACATGACTGCCAGGCCATGAATTGCTCGCGCGGGTCGTGCGTATAGGCGTTGTCGTCGAAAAAATCGGTGAGCGAGTAGCGCCCCGCATAAACCGAATAGCGAGTCATGGGGCGATCGCCCGCAAGCTGGTTGTCGTCGGTCTCGACGTGCTCGGTTTCCGATCCGAAGCCGAAATCGTGCGCGATGTAAAGCCGCGCGATATACGGTTTGGGCGTCGCGCTGGCAACGCGGGGCAGCTCGCCGTTGGCCGGATTGGCGAGTCCGTCGACGCCGCTGAATCCTCTGCCGCCGGCGATTTCGGGATCGAAATACAACTCGGTATTGTGGCTCAGGCGCAAACTGAGGAACAGGGTTGTGGTGATCGACACGTCGTGCTCCGCATAATTCTCCAAGCTGAGCGGGCCGGTATAGAGAGCCGGAAACGCGCCGTGATATTGGCCGATGGAGGTTGCCTGGTAAAAAAGATTCCAGTTTTCAAACGCCCCATCGCTCGGCGGAGCAGGAGGGGGATCCTGCGCCAGCACGGCCAGCGGCATCATGAGCGCAACGATCGCACAAAGACGCATATTTTTTCGAGAATCGATCATGAGCGGAGTGCGACCCGCGTCCTTTTGAGAATAATCTTCGAACTCGCGCAGGAAGATGTCAGTTCCGTTTCGATTCGCCTACAAATCATCCACGAGTATCGGAACGGAACAGATCACATGATACCGCATGCGGTGCGCGAAAAGCCGCCGCATTCGCGTCTGCGGCTGCATCACGAAGGAATTTCCCGGTGGACCTAAAAAAACGGGGCGCTTTTTTCGGGCGCCCCGCTGATTTTGTCCAGTCGCCGCTATCTTGTGATCCGATTACCGGCGGCCGCCACCGCCGCCATGGAACCCGCCGCCGCCGAACCCCCCGCGCATTCCACCGGCAAAGCCGCCGCCGCTGAATCCACGCGCCATCGATCCGCCGCGGTAGCCGTTCCCCAATCCGCGCGCGAGCGCGGCTGGCGGATGATACCCAGGGCCGAATCGATGATAAATGCCGTAGCCGTAACCGAACCCGAAGAATGGCGCATACCCGACCATCCAGGGCGAATAGAAGCCCCAACCGAACGGGCTCCAGAATATGCCGTCGCCAGGAAGCCAGGTATAGGCGTCATACCACGGATCCCAATACCAGCCGGCCCCATACCAGTACGGTCCGCCGGCAACGTATTGCTGCGCGACGTTGATATTCGCCTCCGCCAGATACGCCGACCTCAGGCTCGCCCAGCGATAAAATTCGTCCTCGCCGCCTTTCTTATCGAACTCGCGAGCCTTCAACTTTCCACTGACATTCAGAGCGAGTTCATGCCCGCCCTTCACCTCGATACTGCGTGCGTTCACCTGAACCGCGGCCTGGCCGTCAAACGTTCGGATCCGTCCGCTGGTTGCGTCCAATTCATAAAGACCTCGTTTTTCCAGACGCACCGAGGCGCTCCCGACCTGGATCACGATATTGTTTGCCGGAAGAACTTCGTCCGCCTCGATGAACGCGCGCCCTCTCTGCAGCGTCAAAATCGTATTTGCGATGCCGGGAGAATTCATTACCACAGAGCTGTTATTGTCGATTCGCAGCATCACTCCCGGCGTCAGAAGAACTTCCGCCCTGCCATTCTGCGTGTTGAGCGTTTGGCCGGCTTGCAAACTTGCCTGGCCCGCAGCATTGGGATTCAATGGCTGAGAATCGATCGAAACCTGACCCTTAACGTAATTAATCGTCCCCGGCTGGCCGGGACCCATATTCGTGTTCACGGATGGGTTCATTTGAGCCCACACCGGCACCGACAAAATCCCGGCTAGCAGCAAAACTCCAAAAGTCTTTAGGTTTAAGCGCCGCATAACCGTCAACCTCTACTAGTTCGATGCGCGGCGGGGGAGCCCGATGCCTCCCTAAAAGACGGTATAAAGGGTGCTGTTCAGAGGGTATCTCTTTCTGCCACAACGGGATTCCGCAATTCGCCCAAGCCTTCGATCCGGATAACGACTTCGTCGCCTGGTTGAAGAAAACGCGGGGGCTTACGCGTGAAACCGACCCCGGACGGCGTCCCGGTCAGCACGACGTCGCCTGCTTCAAGCGTGACCACGCTCGAAATAAATTCGATCAGCTCCGGAATCTTGAAGATCATCTCCCGAGTATTTGAGTCCTGCAAACGCTCGCCGCCGATTTCAAGCGATATGCCGAGCGAGTGCGGATCGGCGATCTCGTCTCGTGTGACGATGTACGGCCCGATCGGCGCGAAGGTGTCGAAAGTTTTTCCCATCAGCCATTGCGACGTCGCCATCTGATAATCGCGGGCGCTGACGTCGTTGCCGATGGTGTAACCGAACACATGCTCCATCGCATCGGCTGCCGGGATGTGCCTTCCGCCTGGTCCGATGATGAACGCGAGCTCGGCTTCGTAATCGACGCGATTCGAAACCCGCGGCAACACGATCGGCTGGCCCGGCCCGATCACGATGTTCGTAAATTTGCACAGAACCGTCGGGACTTTGGGGATCTCCATTTTTGTTTCCGCCGCATGGTCGCGATAATTCAGACCGACCAGGATCAGTTTCGGCGGCCGCGGAATCGGGGCCAGCACCGTGACGCTCGCCAGCTCGTAAGCCGGTCCGCGCGGTTCGATTTTGCCCGACGCGATGACGGTCAGCATATCCGCGCCTAATCCGGTGACTTTGCCGTTTTCGAGCACACCCGCTTCCCTGTCCCCGCCGCGCCGCGCAAAGCTAATCAGTTTCATAAGTCGAGCGTAGCATCTCCATTTTTGTGGGCGTGCCACAATAGTTTGTTCATGGCTCTCATTCATCGCGCTCTCGTGAGCGTCACCGATAAAACCGGAATCGTCGATTTCGCGCGCGGGCTTTCCGCGCTGGGCGTGGAGATTCTTTCAACCGGCGGCACCCATCGCGTATTGCAGGAAGCCGGCATCGCGCCTCTGCGCGAAGTGGCCGAAGTGACCGGATTCCCCGAAATGCTCGACGGCCGCGTGAAGACCATTCATCCGCGCATCGCCGGCGGCATTCTCGCCATTCGCTCGAAACCCGAGCATATGACCGCGCTCGAACGTCACGCGATTCCGCAAATCGACCTGGTTTGCGTGAATCTTTACCAGTTCGAAAAGATCGCGGCGAAAAAAGACGCGACACTCGAAGAGTTGATCGAAAATATCGACATCGGCGGGCCGACGATGATCCGCGCGGCCGCCAAAAACTGGCAGGACGTCGCGGTAGTGACGTCGCCCGACGATTATCCCGCGATCCTCGCGGAGCTTCAATCGGCGGGATCGCTCGCCGGCGAGACTCATTGGCGGCTGGCGAAGCAGGCCTTCGCGGCCACCGCGGCTTACGATCGCGTCATCTCCCTCCGTCTCGCCGAAATCCCTCCGTCCGGCGACGCGCTTCCCTCCACGCTCGACATTCGCGCGCCGCGCACTTTGGCTTTGCGATACGGCGAGAATCCGCATCAATCCGCGGCGCTTTACGCATCCGGCAAAACCGGAATCGCGGGCGCGGAGCAATTGCAAGGCAAGGAGCTTTCTTACAACAATCTGGTCGATCTGGACGCGGCCTGGCAGTTGATCCAGGAATTCGACTGCGCCGCCTCCGCCGTGATCAAACATACCAATCCGTGCGGATGCGCGGAAGCCGCGACGCCCGCCGAAAGCTATCGCCGCGCGTTTGAAGCCGATCCCGTGTCGGCCTACGGCGGCGTGCTCGCGTTCAATCGCGAAATCGACGAGGAGACCGCGGCGGAGATCGCCAAAACGTTCATCGAAGCCATTGCCGCGCCTGCATACTCGGCCGGGGCTCTGGGCATTTTCGCGTCGAAGAAAAATTTGCGGCTGCTGCGCGTAACGGATGCGCCTCCGGAATTGACGATCAAATCGATCAGCGGAGGATTTCTCGCGCAAACGCCCGACGTTCATCGCCTTTCGCGCGCCGATGCGCAGGTGAAGACCGCCCGTGCGCCGAGCGAACAGGAATGGCGCGCGCTCGAGTTCGGCTGGAAGGTTTCGAAGCACGTCAAGTCGAATGCGATCGTATATGCTCGCGCCGGACAGACGGTCAGCGTCGGCGCGGGCCAGATGAGCCGCGTCGATGCCGTAAAGGTCGGCGCGATGAAAGCGATTTTGCCGCTTGAAGGAACCGTGCTCGCCTCCGATGCGTTTTTCCCGTTCCCGGACGGCATCGAGGAAGCCGCCAAATACGGCATCACCGCCGTGATTCAACCCGGCGGATCGGTCCGCGACGACCTGGCCATCGCCGCGGCGGACCATCTAGGGCTGGCGATGGTTTTCACCGGCGTCCGCCATTTCCGGCACTGACGGCCAGACCGGTTTCAATGGATAACTACGACATAAAGTTGTTGAAAATCAGTTGGAGGACTCACTTGACTTGCCATTGTATTGACAGTATACTGTCATTTGCATGACAGTGTAAAGACAAGCGATAGCCATTCGATTTGGAACCTTTCATGCTATATTGCGTCATCAAATACGGGAAGCATTGACAATCTGTGGTCAACGAAACAAACTGGAAAGGAGGCTTACACAAGGAGATGATACCCCGCGTGCCATACATTGACCCGAACGTTGAGCATGTTGGCGTGAGCCGTTTGCGGACATTAAAT
>DATHCE010000277.1:0-9000 GCA_035319685.1 Bryobacteraceae bacterium
CGATTGGCCGGTGGCCGAACGTTATGGTGAAGCCGTGATGGAGGAGATCGACGCCGGCCGGATCTATTCGCGGATTTCCGATGCCGCGGAAGAGGAGCGAATGCGGCGGTTATACGCGGCCGCGCTCGATCATCAGGGCAAGGCGGAAGCCGCGGATCGTCAGATCGCGATCGTCGATCCCGGCGCAGTCACGACGGATGCGATCCGGGCCGCCGGCGCCGCCGTCGCCGCAGCCGAGCGCGCCCGGCGCATCGCGAATCTTCGGAGCGAAGTGCTGGCGGCCGAAATTCATCAGCCTGCGGCGCCTTTCCGTTTGCGGGATCTGAATGGTCACGAAATCGGGCTGGCGGATTATCTGGGCAAACCGCTGGTCGCCTTATTCTGGGCCACCTGGTGCGAGCCATGCATCGCGGAACTGCGGCAATGGAACGGTTTCTTCGAAAAATTCCCCGGCCTGTTCGCCGCCGTGAGCATCGAAGCGGAACCCCAGACGGCAGCCCGATTCGCGGCGAAACAAGGCTACCGTTTCCCGATTCTTTTCGCGGACAGCGCGACCGAACGCGCCTACACGCCGAGCTCGACGCTCAATGGAGGGAACATCCCGCAGCTTTACGTTTTCGATTCCCGGGGCAATATCCGCTTCCACGTCATTGGGTTTGATGACGACGGGATGCTGGCCGAAAAAGTAGGGTGGATGGTCGAGGAAGTGCTTAAAACAGCGCCTAAATAGGTTAACGCAATTTTCCGGCCAATGGCGGGAACATTCCGGCTCCCTGAGGTTCGGCGGATGTTAAACTGAAACCAGTTATGAGTTCGCTTTCGCCAAGACTGCAGGTGAGGGTCCAGCAAAAGCAGATACTTACACCTGGACTCGTCCAGATGGTCAGCCTGCTCCAGTTGAACCGTCTGGAGCTGAAGGAAATGATCTCGGCCGAGGTCGCTCAGAATCCGGTGCTCGAAGAAGCGGCGGATGGCGTCGAGGAGTTGTCACCCGAGGAACTGCAACCGCTGCTCGAAGCGGAACGAACGGCCGAGCCGGCGGATCAATCGATCCTCGAAGTGACCAGCGGACCCGCCGAAACCGATATCGCAGCCGACATTCCGGAAGCCGATAGCGCGGCGATCGAAGCCGCGGCGCTGAGCGATCCGGAGCCGGCGATTGCCAATCCGGTTGCCACGCCGGAGACTCCCGAACTTGCCGAGGCCAAGACGGCCGATCCTTTCGACGAGATTGATTTCGGCAGTTATTTCGACGAGTATCTCGACCCCGGCTTCAAGAGCCCGGCGTCGGAGAACATCGAGAAGCCGTCGTTCGAGACGTTTTTGTCGTCGCCGGTCACCTTGAGCGATCATCTGCATTCGCAGCTCGCGCTGGTGGCGCTGAGCGAGAGCGTGCGCGACGCGGCCGAGGAAATCATCGGCAATTTGAACGAAAACGGGTACCTGATGCTGACGCCGGAAGAGATTGCGGCGTCCGGCGGACATTCCGCGGCCGACGTCAAGGAGGCGCTGCGCGTGGTCCACACCCTGGACCCGGCGGGCGTGGGCGCGGCGGATCTGCGCGAATGCCTTCTGCTGCAACTGGATAGCCGCGGCGGCAAAGGCGGCGTCGCATGGCAGATCGTGCATGACCATCTGAAGCTGGTGGAGCTGCACCAGCCCAAGGAAATCGCGCGCCTGCTGCACCGACCTATCGAACACGTGCAAATCGCGATCGACGTGATCAAGCATCTGGACCCTAGGCCCGGTCTGCGTTACTCGGGTCCCGGAGCGCGGCAGGTCGAGCCCGACGTTTACATCACCAAGGACGGCGAGGATTACCTGATTTCGGTCAACGACGAAGACATCCCGCAGTTGCGCTTGAATCCGCAGTATCGCCGCATGCTCGATCGCGATCAGGAGCCCAATCGCGACGTGCGGAATTACGTCAAGGAACGCTACGCTTCCGCCATCCAGCTCATGAAAAACATCGAGCAGCGAAAGCAGACGATTTTGAAGGTCTGCCAGAGCATCGTGCGGCGGCAGGCCGAATTCCTGGAGCATGGCATCGACTGTCTGAAACCGATGATGATCAAGGAAATCGCCGAGGAAATCGGCGTGCATCCTTCCACGGTGAGCCGCGCCGTGTCCAGCAAATACGCGCACACTCCGCAGGGCGTTTACGAGCTGCGATATTTCTTCTCCGAAGCGGTTCAGGGGCCGCAAGGCGGCGCCACGCCGCTGCTGATTCTGAAGCGCAGGGTGAAAAAGATGATCGAGGAGGAGGATGCCTCCCATCCGCTTACCGACGAGCAGATCACCGAGCGGCTGCAGGCCGAGGGGATCCAGGTGACCCGACGCACCGTCGCCAAGTATCGCGAGGACATGCGGATCCCGTCCACGCATCAAAGACGGATTCGCAGTTAACGGAGGTCTTTGAAATGAAAGTTACCTATACGGGAATCCAGAAAGAATTACCTCCCAAATTGCAGGAAAAACTGGATGCGAAGTTTGCAAAGTTGTCGAAAGTGCTTGAGAAAAGAGGAGAAAAAGAAGTGCATGTGGTGGTGACCACGGAACGCCACCTGCACCATGCCGAAATTACTCTTCCGTTTTACGATCATGAGCTGATCGGTCTGGGCTCGGACGCCGATTTATTCACCGCGATGTGCGGCGCGCTCGACCGGCTGGAAACCCAGGCGATCAAGGCGGCCACGAAATGGCGCGAAAAGACGCGGCGGGCGCTTCCCGGAGAGGCCGCCGAATCCGGAGCACGCGAAGAGACGAAATTGCATTCCTCCGCCGGCCCTGCGAAGCCTCGTGTGTTCCATGTGAATCATCAGGAAGATCGCAAGCCGATGACGCTCGAGGAAGCGCTGCTCGAAATTTCCGCGGACGCACGTGACTATCTGGTCTATCTGGACGCGGACAAGGAATGCCTGTCGGTGCTGGTCCGCCGGCCCGATGGAAATTTCGATTTGATCGAACCCTGAGGGATGAGGGAAGCCGCCGCGAGCGAGAAAACGGAACTGGTGATTATCACCGGTCTGAGCGGCTCCGGCAAAGGCACGGTTCTCAAGTCGTTTGAGGATCTCGGCTATTACTCAGTGGACAATCTGCCGCTGGGGCTGATTCCGAAATTCGCGGAACTGGCCAAGAGCGCGCCGAACATCCGCCGGGCCGCGCTGGTGGTTGACATCCGGGAAGGCGCGGCGCTCAAGCGGTTCCCGGCCCTGTTCAAGCGCATCCAGCGGACCATCCCGACGCGCCTTCTGTTCCTCGAAGCCGACGACCAGACCCTGATCCGGCGGTTCAGCGAAACGCGCCGGCCGCATCCTTTGGGCCTCGATCAAAGCGTTGCGGCGAGCGTCCGCAGCGAGCGCGAGCGCATGGCGCCGATCCGGCGCCTGGCGGATCCGATCATCAACACCAGTAAGTTCAACGTGCATGAGCTGCGTGAAACCATCCATCACGCGTTTCGCGGCAAAAAACGGGAGCCCGGAATTCTGGTTCAAGTGACCAGTTTCGGTTACCGCCACGGCGTTCCGCCGGACAGCGACCTGGTGTTCGACGTGCGCTTTCTGCCCAATCCGAATTACATCCCGGCGTTCAAGAATCTCAGCGGAAAACATCCCAGCGTGGCGCGATATATCCGCTCTTTTCCGCAAACCATGGAATTTATCCAGCGAATTTCCGAGCTGCTGATTTATTTGATTCCGCATTATATCCGGGAAGGGAAAAGCTATTTGACAATTTCGTTCGGCTGCACCGGCGGACATCACCGCAGCGTGCTGATCGCCAATGAGATTCGCAAGCGATTGAACGGCGCCGGATTTCGGGTAAAGGAAACGCATCGCGACGTGAAAAAATGACCGGTTTCCCGATGCAATCGAAACCTGCAAAGTAATGCGGATCGATCGCGACACGCTCCGCGATTTCGCGCGCTCCTCCAAACTGGAGTGGCTCGAGACCAACGGAACCGGAGCTTTCGCGATGGGTACCGTGGCCGGCGTCAACACGCGGCGGTATCACGCACTGCTGGCCGCACCGGTCGACCGGTCCCTCCGGCGCTACGTTCTGCTGTCGCGACTCGAGGAAGAAGTGAACGGGGCGGCGCTGGGCGCGTGCCAGTATCCGGGCGTGGTCGCGGGGCAGGGATATCTGCTGCTGGAACATTTCGACTCGTTTCCGTGCGCGAGCTGGACGTGGAGAATCGGTGACGCGACCATCGAAAAACAGGTTTATCTCATCGGGCGAAGGCAGGCGGTGGTGGCGCGCTATCGCGCCAGCCGCGCGCTCGCCATACGTGTGAGGCCGTTTCTGGCCTATCGCGATTATCATTCGTTGGGCAGGAAGCGCGAGGACGTGTTCGGCGCTCTTCCGCCACTGACTTTCGATCACCAGGGCCGCTTCGAGCCGTCGGCGGACTGGTATTACAACGTCGAATATCTGGACGAGCTGGATCGCGGGCTCGATTTTCGCGAGGATCTGTACACGCCGGGCGTGATCGTGCTGGATGTGAAGCCGGAGGAGTGGTCGCCGGTTGTGGCCTCGATTGAGCCGGCCAGTTACTCGGAGCCTTCCCATCGCGCCGAGCCCTTCACCGTGACGCGCGCCGGGCGGCCGACTATCCTCGCCGGTTATCCATGGTTCACGGATTGGGGCCGCGATGCGATGATCAGCCTGCCGGGGCTGCTGATCGCGGCGGGCCGGCTCGATGAGGCGCGCGCGATCCTCGAAGGGTTTTTGGCGCATCGCGATCGCGGCTTGATTCCGAACCGCTTTCCCGACGCCGGCGAAACGCCGCAATACAATAGCGCCGACGCCACGCTGTGGATGTTTCAGGCCGTGCGGGCGTATCTGGACGCGGGCGGCGATCGATCATTTCTGCGAGATGTGTTTTATCCCGCGGCGAAGGAAATTCTGGACTGGCATCGGCGGGGCACGTGGTTCGGCATCGGCGCCGATCCCGCCGATCATCTGCTGCGTTGCGGGGCGCAGCTCACCTGGATGGATACCAGGTACACGCCGCGCGCGGGAAAGCCGGTGGAGATCAACGCGCTGTGGCACGGTGCGCTGTCGCTGATGGCCCGGTGGGCCGGCGAGCTTGGCGACGCGCGGGCGCGTGCGTTTCGCGAGGAAGCGGAGACGATTCGCGATTCTTTTCGCGCGAAATTCTGGAACCCGGAGCGCGCCTGCCTGTACGATTGCGCCGGCGACCCGAGGCTGCGTCCCAATCAGATTTTCGCGGTGAGCCTGCCGTTCGGTTTGCTCGAGCGGCGCCAACAACAGGCCGCGGTTCGCGCGGTGCATCGTGAATTGCTGACCCCGCTCGGTCTGCGCACGCTCGAGCCTGGCGACCCCGATTATAAAGCCCGCTACGCGGGCGGACCCGACGAGCGCGACGCCGCCTATCACCAGGGGACGGTATGGCCGTGGCTGATGGGTCCGTTTGTCGATGCCTATTTGACGGCATGCGGCGCGAGCGAAAAAAATCTCGCGTATTGCCGGGGACTGGCGGGTACGCTTGAGGCCCAGGCCGCGCGTCAAGGATGCCCCGACTCGATCGCCGAGATTTACGACGCTGAGCCGCCGCATCGTGCGCGAGGTTGCCCCGCGCAAGCGTGGAGCGTGGCGGAAATCGCGCGCGTCAAAGCCGCTTACTTTTCCGGCTCGAAATAGGCGAGCGCGTGCTCGACGCCCGCCGCGTAAAGGGCCGCCAGACGGGAATCGGCGGATCGAATCGCACCCAGCTCATACGCCATGGTGCGCCGCAGATTGAGCGCGGCGGCGCGGCTCCATGCCTTCGAGCCTGCTTTGCGATACGAGTGAAGCGCGCGCGCGCCCGTCATCTCCACGATGCGCGTCGCTTCGGTGCGCGAAAATCCGGCGGCGCGCAAGCTCTCCACCGCTCCGGCGATCCACGGCAGCAATAGATCCCCCGCCAGCTGGGAACCGGCCAAATACAGAGCTTTCGAGGAAGGACGAATTTCAATCAGCTTGCGTTTTTCAAGCGCGGCCAGGCGCCGGAGCTCGGCCAGAATCGTGGAATGGCCCTCGGCCACCAGCGTTCGCGCGTCGGGATCGACCGCATTGAGCGACGCGACGCGGGCGCCGGCGGCGCGCAACGGGACCGCCGACGCACTGTCCCGCACGGAGCCGCACAACACGATCCTGGCGCCATCAATGCTGGTCTGCGACGCCAGGTCGCGCATCACGCGATCGAGCGCCGCGTCGGGAACTTCGATCCAGATCAGATCGCAGGCCTCGAGCGCCGCAATGCCGGAGGCGGCGTGGCCGGCGCGCAGCGAATTGGCGATGCGCCGCGAAACGCGGAACGAGCTTGCCACCACCGGGCCGATCGAGGCGAGCAGATGCGGCAGGCGCGGCACCAGGCCGCGGGCGATGCCCCCGGCGGTGATCAATCCCGCGGCGCGTTTGGGCTTCATGCGAGGCCGGGTCTCATGTCAGGCTCGCGCCGGCGACGCTGCGCTCGCGCAGTTCCTTGATGCGATCGCGAAACGCGGCAGCCTGCTTGAAGTCGAACTTGCGCGCGGCCTCGCGCATGCGCTGTTCGAGCTCGGAAAGATACGTTTCCATCTGAGCGGGCGGAAGGTTATCGACTTCGTCGTCCGGCTCCAGAGGCACGGTGACGTAATCCGCCTCGGCGACCGCGATCAGGTTCGAATCGATGGGCTTGATGATCGATTGCGGCGTGATGCCGTTGGCCTCATTGTAAGCCTGCTGCAGCTTGCGCCGGCGCACGGTTTCGTCGATGGCGCGGCGCATCGAATCGGTCATTACATCACCATAGAGGATGGCCCGGCCGTTCAGATGGCGCGCGGCGCGGCCCATGGTCTGGATCAGCGATCCGGTGGAGCGCAGGAATCCTTCCTTATCGGCGTCCAGCACGGCGACCAGGGACACTTCCGGCAGATCCAGTCCTTCGCGCAGAAGATTCACGCCGATCAGAACGTCGTAAGTGCCGCGGCGCAGATCGCGCAGGATCTTCACGCGATCGAGCGTCGAAACTTCGGAGTGCAGGTAGGCGCACTTTACGCCGGCCTCGGTGTAATGCTCGGCCAGATCTTCGGCCATGCGCTTGGTCAGCGTGGTCACCAGGACGCGCTCGTCTTTTTCGGCGCGCAGGCGGATCTGGTGCAGCAGATCATCTACCTGACCGCGAATCGGCTTCACCTCGATCGCGGGGTCGATCAGGCCCGTGGGACGAATGATCTGCTCGACCACGACTCCGGACGTTTTGGTCAGCTCATAAGGGCCGGGCGTCGCCGAAACATAGACCACCTGGTGGACGCGATTCTCGAACTCTTCAAACGTCAGCGGACGATTGTCGAGCGCGCTCGGCAGGCGGAATCCGAACTTGACCAGCGTTTCTTTTCGCGACCGGTCGCCGTGATACATCCCTTGCAGCTGGGGGATGGTCTGATGGCTTTCGTCGATAAACAACAGCGCGTCGTGCGGAAGATAATCGAGCAGCGTCGGGGGCGCCTGTCCGGGCAAACGCCCCGAAAAATGGCGTGAATAATTCTCAATTCCATGACAATATCCGATATTCCGGATCATTTCGAGATCGAAATTGGTGCGCTGCCAGAGACGCTGCGCCTCGATGCGCTTGCCTTGTCGGTCGAGCTCGTCCTTCCACCAATGCAGCTCATTCTCGATGCTGCGCAGGGCGTTGAGACGCGTTTCGGGCGACATGACGTAATGCGTTTTGGGATAAATCGGGAGGCGCAGATAGGTTTGCTTGACCTGGCTGGTCAGCGGATCGATCTGTTCGAGCGACTCAATCTCGTCGCCCCACAGGCTGATGCGGTAGGCGGAATCGTCGTAGGTGGGAAAAATCTCGATCACGTCGCCGCGGACGCGGAACGTGCCCCGGCGGAAGTCGCCTTCGTGCCGTTCGTAGAGAATATCGACCAGGCGTGAAGTGATCTCCTTGCGCTCGATTTTCTGGCCCTTTTCGAGCATCAGCAGCATGCCGTAATAGGCTTCGGGCGAGCCGAGACCGTAGATGCAACTCACGCTGGCGACGATGACGCAGTCGCGGCGCTCGAACAGCGACCGGGTGGCCGAGAGGCGCAGCTTGTCGAGCTCGTCGTTGATGGTCGCTTCCTTTTCGATGTACACGTCGCCCGAGGGGATGTACGCTTCGGGCTGATAATAATCGTAATAACTGACAAAATATTCGACGGCATTGGACGGAAAAAAAGTCTTGAATTCCTGATAAAGCTGCGCGGCGAGCGTCTTGTTATGAGCCAGGACCAGGGCCGGCCGGCCGAAATGCTCGATCAGCTTGGCCATCGTGAAGGTTTTTCCGGAGCCGGTGACGCCGAGCAGGACCTGATGCTGCTCGCCTTCGCGGAGTCCGCGTATCAGCGATGCGATCGCGGCCGGTTGATCGCCACGAGGCTGGTAATCGATGCCGAGGCGAAAGCTCATATTCCTAGTATAGAAGGCGGCGTCAACCAGCTTGATAATATGAGGGTTGACGACATTCGATTTTCTCAAATTGCGATTTCATGTGGCCGCGCGCCAGCGGATCGCGTTTCCCGCGGCCGCCGCGAACGTTCTGCGAGGAGGATTCGGGAGCAGTTTCAAGAAGATCGCCTGCGTGCCGGATTGCGCCGGCGCGAAGGCTTGCCCGCGCCGCCAGAGCTGCGCTTACGCGAAGTTCTTCGCGCCGGAATCGACCACAGGGCCGAGCGGGTTGCGCGATTTGCCGCGGCCCTTTGTCTTTCGGGCGTCGCATTTGAATCACCTCGTGATGGAACCCGGCCAGAAATTTTATTTCGACATGAATGTGTTTGCAATACGCGAGGATGTGATGGATTTATTCGCGCGCGCCTTCGCCGAGCGGTTCGGCGCGATCGAACGGATGGAAGGCCGCGAGCCGGTGCGGCTCCCGCTCGATCCTAACACCGCTCCGAGCGGTCGGGTGGGGGCGATTCGCGTCCGGTTTCTCACACCGACCGAACTCAAAGGCGCGGATCGTCCGGAGTT
>DATHCE010000278.1:0-7730 GCA_035319685.1 Bryobacteraceae bacterium
CGGTCCTGGACACGATTTTCCTTCCGGCCGACGATGTGATTCTCGCGATCGGCCAGGAGAACGCGTTCCCCTGGTTTGAGCGCGACCTGGGCGCGCAGTTCGATAAATGGGACGCGCCGGTGGTCGACGAGACGACCTTCATGTCCACGCTCCCCGGGGTCTTTTTCGGCGGCGACGCGGCGTTCGGTCCGAAGAACATCATCTGGGCGGTGGAGCACGGCCATCAGGCTGCGATCTCGATTGACAATTACTGCCAGGGATTGCCGGTGACCGACCGGCCGCTCGACGGGATGAACCTCATCAGCCAGAAGATGGGGCTTTCCGAGTGGAGCTACCACAACGATTACAATCCCGCGCATCGCCAGAAGATGACGCACGTCGATCTGACCAGGCGCTTTGAGCAGCTCAATATTGAAGTCGAGCTCGGCTTCAGCGCCGAACAGACCGCGCGTGAGGTGCAGCGCTGTCTCAACTGCGACATCGAAACCGTTTTCACCGCGGAAAAATGCATCGAATGCGACGCCTGCATCGACATTTGCCCGCTGCTCTGCCTCACCATCGCGCGGGACGGCGAGGAAGAGGAACTGCGCGGGCGGTTGTCTGCGCCGGCGAATAATCTGGACCAGGCTTTGTACGCCTCCGCGCCGCTTCCCCAAACCCAAAGACTCATGCTCAAAGACGAGGACCTCTGCGTCCATTGCGGCCTTTGCGCCGAACGCTGTCCCACCGCGGCTTGGGACATGCAGAAATTTGAACTGGAACGATCGTATGCCGGGAGGGCCACATGCAGCTCGTGCATCCCGGCGTAGACGCCGCGCCTCTCGCGAATCAGGTGCGCATCAACGATTTCGCGATCAAGCTCGCCAACGTGAATGGAACGGGATCGGCCAGCGCGAACAGCCTGCTGATGCAGGCAATTTTTCGCATGGGCATTCCGGTTTCGGGGAAAAATCTGTTTCCGTCGAACATCCAGGGCCTGCCGACGTGGTACGAAATTCGCGTCAATAAGAACGGCTACACGGCGCGCGCGCTCGATTACGATCTGATGGTCGCCATGAACGGGCAAACCTATGAGCACGATATTGGCGAGGTGCGGGAAGGCGGCTACGTGCTCTACGACTCGACGTGGCCGCTCGACGCCAGCCTGCATCGCGGCGATGTGACGTTCCTGGGCGTTCCTTTGGCCGGGATGTGCAACGAAAATTTCCGCGACTCGCGCGAGCGCATTCTGATGAAGAACATCGCGTACGCGGGATCGCTGATCGCCGTGCTCGGCGTCGACATGAACATTGTCGAGGAGCTTTTGGAGGAAAAGTTCGCGGCCAAAAAACCGCTGCGTGAATCGAATCGCAAAGCGCTGCGCCTGGGCTACGAATACGCGAAAGAGCATTTCGAGCCGCTTCCGTTCCGCCTCGAAAAAATGGACGCCACCGCCGACAAGATCCTGATCGACGGGAACACCGCGACCGCGCTCGGCTGCGTGTATGCCGGGGCGACGGTCGCGGCGTGGTATCCCATCACGCCATCGACTTCGGTGATGGATGCGTTCACCGATTTTTGCAAGCAATATCGCAAGGATCCGGAAACCGGCCGGATGAACTGCCTGATCCTTCAGGCCGAGGACGAACTGGCCGCGATCGGCATGGTGATCGGCGCTGCCTGGAACGGCGCGCGGGCCTTCACGTCGACTTCGGGGCCCGGAATTTCGCTGATGAACGAGCTGCTCGGCCTCGCCTATTATGCCGAAATTCCGGCCGTGATCATGGACATCCAGCGCGTCGGACCGTCCACCGGCATGCCCACGCGCACGCAGCAGGGCGATTTCTTCGAATGCGCCTACGCCTCGCACGGCGATACCAAACATATTCTGCTGTTCCCGGCGAATCCGGCCGAGTGCTTCGATTTCGCGGTCAAATCCTTCGACCTCGCGGAGCGTTTTCAGACGCCCGTCTTCATGTTGTCCGATCTGGATATCGGGATGAATGACTGGGTGGTGCCGCGCCTCACCTGGGACGATTCCTTCTGTCCCGATCGCGGCCGTGTCCTCAATGCGGAGGACCTCCAACGCATTCCGCAATTTTTCCGCTATACCAACGAAGACGAGAATTACGTCGCGGCGCGTACGCTTCCGGGCGTCGATTCGAAAGGCGCCTACTTCGTTCGCGGATCGGGCCACAACCGGTTCGGCGGCTACACGGAAACTCCCGGGGACTATCAGGAGGTGGTGGACCGCCTGCTCAAGAAACACAAGTCCGCGGCGAAATTCGTTCCGGCGCCGATGGTCCACCGGCGGAAAGGCGCGAAGTTCTCCGTGGTGACCTCAGGCGGCTGCGATATGGCCGTCCGCGAAGCGCTCGACATCCTGGAGCAGCGCGGAATTCCGGCCGATTTCATGCGTCTGCGCGGATTTCCGTTCGAGGATAGCGTCGAAGAATTTTTGAACGCGCATGAGTTCAACTTCATCGTCGAGCAGAATCGCGACGCGCAGCTGCGATCGCTGGTGACGCTCGAAACCAATGTGCCGAAACATAAGTTGCGATCCGTGCTGGTCTATGGCGGTTTCCCGCTCAGCGCCAAGCGCGTGATCGATCAGATTCTGGATCAGTTGGAGAATTGACTTAACCCGTGCCCTCCATTTCGAAGCCTGTTGCCATTCATCCGAGCCTGCATCGCAACGCGCTCGGACTGACCATCCGCGATTACGAAGGTTCCATGTCGACGCTGTGCGCCGGCTGCGGCCACGATTCGGTGACCGCCGCGATCATTCGCGCCTGCTACGAGCTGTCGCTGGAGCCGCACATGATTGCCAAAATGAGCGGCATCGGCTGCTCCTCGAAAACGCCGACCTATTTCGTCAGCGGCGCGCACGGATTCAACTCGGCGCACGGACGGATGGCCGCCATTGCCACGGGCGCCAACGCCGCCAATCGCGAGCTGGCCTACATCGGTATTTCGGGCGACGGCGATTCGCTGTCCATCGGCCTGGGGCACATGTGCCACGCGATCCGCCGCAATGTGAAGATGTTGTACGTCATCGAAAACAACGGCGTTTACGGTCTGACCAAGGGTCAGTTTTCCGCATCGGCCGATGTCGGATCGAAGAGCAAGCGCGGCGAGCCGAATCGCCTGGCGCCCATCGATCCCGTCATGCTCGGATTGAGTCTCGGCGCGACGTTTATCGCGCGCAGTTTTTCGGGCGACAAGGAACAACTCGTGCCGATCCTCAAAGCGGCTCTGTCGCATCGCGGCTTCGCTCTGGTGGACGTCATCTCTCCCTGCGTGACGTTCAACGATCACACCGGATCGACCAAGAGCTATCTCTACACCCGCAAACATGAACTGAAGGCGACCGAGACCGATTTCGTCCCGCCCGCGTCCGAAATCCTGGCGACCATCGGCCAGAACGGCGCGGTAGCTGTCTCCATGCATGATGGCAGCGTCGTCCGGTTCAAGGGCGTGCCCAGCGACTACGATCCGACGGATCGCGAAACGGTCTACGACTATTTGCGCGAGCATCAGGGCAAGGGCGAGGTGGTCACCGGCCTGCTTTACGTGGATGAGAGCGTGCCGGATTTGCATGAATTGAGCCAGACGCCGGACGCTGCGCTGACCACCATCCCCTATGACAGGCTGTGCCCGGGTTCGGCGGCGCTCGATGAATTGATGGACGAGTATCGATAAACATTCTTTAAAAACGCTATGATGGTTATAGACCCTGCATCCGCCGGTCTGACCGTAACCTTGGCGCTCCTGGCGCGCCTTTTCCTGACGAGGTTCAAATCCAGTTGGCACTCATCGCCGGTGTTCTCAAAGAAAATTCGCTCGCAGAACGGCGCGTCGCGATCGTTCCGCGCGTCGTGGACCTGCTGAAGAAATCTTCGGTCGAAGTGTATATCGAAACCGAAGCCGGTCTGGAAGCCGGATTTACCGACGACGACTACCGGGCGCGGGGCGCGCACGTCGTGGCCGCGGATGAGGTCCGCAGCCGGTCGCAGATCCTGTTGTGTGTTCGCGTGCCCGAGCTTCTGGACGGGCTGAGCGCCGGCACTGCGGTAATCGGGTTTTGCGACCCGCTGACCGATCTCGGCCTGGTCGCGCGCTACGCTCAAGCCGGCCTGACGCTGTTTTCGATGGAGTTCGTCCCGCGCATCACGCGCGCGCAGAGCATGGACGCGCTTTCCTCGATGGCGTCGATCGCCGGCTACAAAGCGGTTCTGCTGGCGGCGGTCACGCTGCCGCGGCTGTTCCCCATGATGACGACCGCGGCGGGCACCATGCCTCCGGCTCGTGTGCTGATTCTGGGCGCGGGTGTGGCCGGTTTGCAGGCGATCGCTACCGCGCGGCGTTTGGGCGCGGTCGTGAGCGGGTACGACGTTCGCGCGGCGGTGAAGGAACAGATCGAAAGCCTCGGCGCGAAGTTCGTGGTCATCGATCTCGGGGTGAAAGGCGAAGGCGAAGGCGGCTATGCGCGCGCGCTCGATGAGGCGACCATTCAACGCCAGCGCGAGCAGATGGCGCTGGTGATGAAAGAACAGGATGTGGTCATCACGACGGCCGCCGTTCCCGGGAAAAAAGCTCCTGTGCTGATCACCCGCGAGATGGTGCATGCCATGAATCCCGGTTCGGTGATCGTCGATCTGGCGGCCGAGCGCGGCGGCAACTGCGAGCTCACCCGTCCCGGCGAAACCGTCATGGAGCGAGGCGTCACGGTGCTCGGTCCGGTAAACGTTCCCGCCACGGTTCCGCGGCACGCGAGCGAAATGTATGCGCGCAATATCGCGACACTGCTCAAGAACATGATCAACAAAGAAGGGAAGCTGAACATCGACCTGAACGACGAGATCACGCGCGACACGCTGGTCACACGCGGCGGCGAGGTGGTCAACGCGAAGGTCCAGGCGCTGCTCGGGGTGAACGCATGAACTTTTCGATGTCCAACGAACTGGAAGTCAGCCTGTACGTGCTGGTCCTGGCGGTGCCGCTCGGCCTCGAGCTGGTGCGCCGCGTTTCTCCGTTGCTGCACACGCCGCTGATGTCGCTCACCAATGCCATCTCGGCGATCTCGGTGGTGGGCGCGATTCTGGTGGCGGGCTCGGCCGGTTCTCCGGCGCTCAGCCGCGTTCTGGGCTGCCTGGCCGTGACCTGTTCCACCATCAACATCGTGGCGGGATTTCTCATTACCGATCGCATGCTCAAAATGTTCCGCAAAAAAGAGGCCGGCAAATGACCGAAGGCGGTTTTTGGCAGGCGGCGTACATCATCGCCGCGCTGGCCGTGGTTCTTTCGATCAAGTGGCTCGCCTCGCCGGTCACCGCGCGGCGGGGAGTGCTCTCGGGCGAAATCGGCATGCTGTTCGCAGTGGTCGGAACGCTGCTGCGGAAGGAAATCATCAGTTATGAGTGGATCGCGATCAGTTTCGTGGCCGGGGCGACCATCGGCGCTCCGCTGGCGTATCTGATGCCGATGACCGCGGTGCCGCAGTTGACCGCCCTTTCGCACGCCTTCGGCGCTCTGGCGGCGGCGCTGGTAGCGACCGCCGAATATTATCGCTACGCGGCTTCGGGCACGCCCATCACCGGATTCACCATGGGCGCGCTGGTGATCGAGACGGTGCTCGGTTATCTCACCTGCACGGCGAGCATCCTGGCATTCGGAAAATTGCAGGAGATCGTGCCGACGCGGCCCATGACGTATCGCGGGCAAAACTTCGTGAACCTCAGCCTGCTCGCCTTCGCGGTCGGGCTCGGCGTATGGATGATCGTCGAGCCGACGCCCGCGTGGACGTTTCCGGTCTTTGTCGCGCTGTCGTTACTGTTCGGCGTGCTGCTCATCCTTCCGATCGGCGGCGGCGACATGCCGACCGTGATCGCGCTGCTCAACTCCTACGCCGGCGCGGCATGCGCGGCCATGGGGTTCGCGCTGTCCAACCGGCTGCTGATCATCGCGGGCGCGGTCAACGCATCCTCCGGGTTCATCCTCTCGGTGATCATGTGCAATGCCATGAATCGCTCGTTCACCAACGTGCTGTTCGGCGCGTTCGGCCAGGTGCAGGCAGGCGCGGCCGCCCAGGCTTCCACCAAGCCGGTGCATTCGGCGACTGCCGAAGACGCCGCCGCCATCATTGCCAGCGCCCGCAAGGTGATTGTGGTCCCGGGATACGGAATGGCGGTGGCGCAGGCGCAGCACAAGTTGCGCGAGCTGACCGACGCGCTGACCAAGCGCGGCGTCGAAGTGCAATTCGCGATTCATCCGGTCGCCGGACGCATGCCGGGCCACATGAACGTGCTGCTTGCCGAGGCCGATATACCCTACGATCGTCTGCACGAAATGGAAGATATCAATCCCGACTTCGCGGAGGCCGATGTCGCCCTCGTCATCGGAGCGAACGACGTGGTGAACCCCGCCGCGCGGCATGATACCAACAGCCCGATTTACGGCATGCCCATTCTCGACGTCGACAAAGCGCATACCGTGATGGTGATCAAACGCAGCATGAATCCCGGATTCGCCGGCATCGACAACGAGCTGTATTATATGGATCGCACGCTGATGTTGTTCGGCGACGCGAAATCGTTCGTCGGGGAGATCGTCAAGGAACTGCCGGCAGCGAGCTAGACCATTTCTTGATTTTGCATAGATCAGTTTCGCGCGGTTTGTAACAGTGTTTTCGATGGATTAACATTTGTGGGAACCTTACGCTATCTACGAAACTGGTCTAGCAGACTGCTTAGGCGCGCAGCCTAATTTTTTGGTAATTATCACTTGACTACAAGTGGAACGCACCTTCTTCCTCGCTGTTCTTTGTACTCTTCTTTTTCATTACCGCTAGTTTGACTTTCGCAGTTCGCCTGGAGGTGTGCAAGTGTCTGCTTTAGTTCATCCCGGCAAGTCTAGAAGTAATCTCTTCAACGGCCAAGAACATAAATTCGATCCTGTTGCTCAAGGTATCGGTTGGCCCGTCTGGTGGAGGAGTCTCGTCAATCGCTATATCAATGGTGAGGTTCGGATTTGCCTCAATGTTCATGCCGGGAATCCAGCCAGTGAGCCTGAAAGTGGCTATTACACTTTCCTTTTCGAGAAATCCATCCCTGCGGGTGTCAATGGAAATCAAGCTAGTTCCATCCGGGATTCTGAGCAAGGGATTGATGTTTGCGGCCCAAGACAACAGGATGTGGAGCGTGCGATGCCTATCTTTTCTGGCCCAGTCGCTAAGGATTCCGACGGTCCTGTTGATTCTTCCGGCATTGTAAGGCTGTACCGATTCGATGAAGGACTTTCTCTTGCTAGAGAGCGGCCTGATCTTGCGCTGAACGTAATCCTCATCGAATGTGCCCTGCCTCGTGAGAATCGGAAACTCAAGGCTGTGTGCGTGGGCGGGCGGGTCCTTGCCGCAATCCAGGACGGCAGATTGGTAAACGGAGGCATCAAGAGCCGCACGCAGTTGGTAGAGCATCTCTCCAAATTCGAGAGCGAAAACATCGGGGAGCGAGTCGCCTCGTGGCATGACATGGATTCGCCCTGTCCCGTCATCCTGCACCTCCACCCCAGACGAATAGGGTTCGTCTTCGAGAAATCGATTCCACGCATCGACCAGGTTGTCTCGGTGTTTGCGTGCTCTGCCAATCCGGAGCCAACAGTCGTTGAACTGGGCCATAAGGGGTTATGCTAGCACCTTGTATTTAGGGGATAATTGCCAATTTTTTTGCAAGCCTCCCGAAATCAGTTTCTTG
>DATHCE010000279.1:0-9725 GCA_035319685.1 Bryobacteraceae bacterium
GGAGCGGGCGCGGGTGGCCGGAATCTTCGAAGTCGCGCCGTCGCCGGCGCTGGCCGGCGCGCTCGAAACGGCGGGAATCGAGATCGAGGACGGCGATCTGCTGATCGAGCGCGAGGTGCTGGCGAACGGAAAATCACGCGCCTTTGTGGGAAATCGTCCGGTGACCGCGGGATTTCTGAAGGAGCTGGCGCCGCATCTCGGCGACATCCACGGGCAACACGAGCAGCAGCAGCTTTTTTCCGCTTCGGTGCAGCGCGAAATGCTGGATGGGTTCGCGGGCGCCGGCGAGTTGGCTCAACAGGTCGCGTCCACTTACGCGCGATGGCGCGATGCCCGGGAGCAATTGGAAGTTCTGGATCGATCGGCGCAGGAAAAATTGCGGCTGGCGGATTTGTGGTTGTTTCAGGCGAAAGAGATTGAAGCGGTCGCGCCTTTGGCGGGCGAGGATCAGGAACTCGAAAATGAGCGGCGGGTGTTGCGCAACGTGGTGCGCATCGAAGAGACGGCCGGTGCAGCGTATCAGGCGTTGTACGATGCGCCGGAAAGCGTCGCGCCGGGATTGCGAACGGTCATCAGGAAACTGGATGAGCTTGTAAAGATCGATCCGTCGATCGCCGATGTGCTCGGAATTTTGCAGCCCGCCTCGATCGCGGTGGATGAAGCGGCGCACGCGCTCCGGCATTATATGGCGAGGCTCGAAGCCGATCCGGGAAGGTTGGAGCAAGTCGAGTCGCGAATGGCGGCGCTTGAAAAATTGAAGCGTAAATATGGGGCGACGGTCGAAGAAGTGCTCGCGTTTTTGGAAGACGCGCAAAGGCAACTTGCGGCGGTGGAACATTCGAGCGAACGGCGTGATGCCTTGCACCAAGAGGTCGCGCGCTTGTCGGCCGAGTATGCATCGGCATCGTCGAAGTTGAGCGCGATGCGCAAGGAAGCGGCCAAGCAATTGTCGAAACGCGTCGAGCAGGAACTGGCGTCGCTGGCGATGGAAAAATCGCGAGTGGAGATTCGCGTGACGCCGGCGGCGTGGTCGGAATCGGGCGCGGATGCGGTGGAGATTTTTCTTTCGCCGAATGTCGGCGAGGAGATGAAGCCGCTTGAAAGAATCGCGTCCGGCGGGGAATTGTCGCGCGTGGCGCTGGCTCTCAAAACCTGCACAGCGCCGTCCAAGCCGTCGAACAATGCGCCGCGGACTTTGGTGTTCGATGAAGTGGACGCGGGTGTGGGAGGGAGCGCGGCGGAAATGGTGGGGCGCAGATTGAAAAAGCTCGCCGGAAGCGCGCAGGTGTTGTGCGTGACGCATCTTCCGCAGATCGCAGGCTTCGCGGATCATCATTACTTCGTCGAGAAGCGCACGTCCAAGGGGCGCACGACGGCGTCGATCGAAGAATTGTCGGCCGGCGAGCGCACGCGCGAGATCGGCAGAATGCTTTCGGGCGAGCAGGTGACGCCGGAAGCGCTGCGGCATGCCGAGCAGTTGCTGAAGCTGAGCCGCCTGTGATCGCTGGCGAGCGAGGGGCAGCCGCTGCTATTCTAAAAATCCCGCATGCGATTTTTGGGATTCCTCGCTGCCTTCACGGCAACCTTGTATCTCGCCTCGCCGGCATTTGCGTGGAACGCGACCGGGCATCGGATTATCGCGGCCATCGCGTATGAGCGGCTGACGCCGAAGACCAGGGCTCGCGTCGATGAATTGATTCAGGCGCATCCCGATTACCAAATGTGGATTCGCGATGCGCCCTCGGATCCGCAGGCGCGTGCTCGGGCTGCGTTCCTGGCGGCCGCGGTGTGGGCCGACGATATCAAGGGCGATCCGCGATTCTGGGATGATACGCGCAAGGACGCGCAGCCGACGCCCCCGGTCGCCGGATTTCCGGACATGAAGCGTCACACCAACTGGCATTATTACGACAAACCGTACACGCCGGACGGCGCCGCGCCGCATACGCCGCCGGTGCCGAATGCGCTCGAACTGGTGCGCCTACTCAAGGAAATTCGCCATGAGCCGCTCGCCCAGGCCGCCTACGATCTGCCCTGGATCGAACACATCACCGGCGATCTCGCCCAGCCGCTGCATTGCGTGAGCCGATTCTTGAAATCGCAGCCGAACGGCGACGCGGGCGGGAATTTTGTGTTCATTACGCCGGGCCGGAACCTGCATGCGCTGTGGGACGACGCGGCGGGAACCGACGGGAGCGACGCTTATGTATCCAAGTTCGCGGCGGATGCCGTGGCGGCGCATCCGGCCCCGGAACGGATCGATCGGAATCCGATGAAGTGGATCGACCAGGGGTTTGAGGTCGCCCGCAGCGAGGTGTACTCGTTCGGCATAGAGACCGGATCGCGTGAACATCCGATTCAGATTTCTCCGGGGTATGTGGAAAACGCCAGGAGAGTGGCGCAATCGCAGATCGCGCTGGCGGGATACCGTCTGGCGGCGGTTCTGAACGATCGTGTGAAATGATCCTGCGAAAGCGGTTTTACCCACAGCCGGATAAGCGAGCCTATGTGAACTTTGACACGAACATACGAGTCGCAAAGCGTAGGAGAAAGTCCGACATGGATTGTTCAGAAATCTTACAATCTCACAAGCATTTTAAGACCCGTTACAAGAGTTCCGTGGGTACTGATTTTTCCGAATCCGGCCGCAGACCTCTGTACAGGAGGATCGCAACAGTGTTACGATTGAGGTGTCCAGTTGTGGAACCTTCAGTGGTTTCACCGCGTCTCTTTCTCTAGGGTGAGATTCGCTGACTGCCTTGGCGGATCGCCCAAAAGTTCGGCGCGCTACGACCTCGCGGTAGTGGTGAGCCGGCCGGTGAGTATCTTCCTCCGAGTACTCACCGGCTTTTTTATTGCCCTTTTTATTCCCTTCTTCATCATCCTTTGGCGGGTCGGGTCAGAGCGAACAGAACGCGCCCGGGCACCAATCCCACCAGCCACTCGGCCCAGCCCCAGCTCACTGCCTCCCGGAAGATCGTCGCGATCTGGAACGGGTTTTTCAGCATTTTGCGGGCGTCCGCGAGGTAACTGGCGACGGGAGTTCCATCGGCGGCGGATGCTCCGGCGAGCGATCCGGTCCTGACGGCGGCCAATAATCCCGAACCGGTGAAGGGATCGACGAAGGACAGCGCGTCGCCGGCAAGGTATTGATTGCCGGCGTCGAATTTCTGCTCGTATCGAAGCGGGCCTGTGGAAATCCAGCGCATCGAGCGGGTGAGCGGCGCAAGGCGATCGGCCAAACCGGGCAAGTGATGGAGCAGCGCGTCGAAATCGAAATTAAATTTCGCCAGAATGTTTTCGGGCCCCAATCCGCAGACGTTGGTTCTGCCTTGCTCGATCGAGTTGAAGCCGACGTAGCATTGCCGGGAGAAAAATAATTCGACGGCGTCATCCGAAGCGCCTTCGAAATGCGCTTTGAATCCGAACAGACGGCGCCCGCGTTGCGCGAAGGCGGCGTGACGGCCGGCGGAAGCTCGGCCGGAAGCCCGGCCCGAAGCATCGACGACGGGGGTCGCGGAGGGTTCGCGCAGGAGCCGCGTGCCGAGTTGCCGCGCGCGATCGAACAGGAGAGCGTCGAAGGCGTAGCGGCTCAGTCCCCAGGCCGCCTCGGGAAGGCGGCAGATTTTTTCGCGGCGTCCGAAATGCAGCTTCATCCGGCGGATGCGGGCGGGAGCCGCGGCGAGGAAGGCGTCCCAGACACCCAGGCGCTTGAGATCGTCCTCGATTTCGGGAGAGAAAAATTCGCCGCAGACTTTGTGGCGGGGGAATTTCGATTTTTCGATCAGATCGACGGCGCAGCCTCGGAGACGAGCCGCGATCGCGGCCGAAGATCCGGCTGGACCGCCGCCGAGGATGGGGATGGAGGTTGGCAGAACTTTATTTTAGCCGGGCACGGAAGGATGGGCCCCGATGGTCCGGAACAAATGCGTCCGCACGATTCCTCGAATCGAAGAATTTCTGCGCGCCGGAGCTCGATTGCTAATACGTCTCGATCGTCTCTTCCGGGGCTCGGGATTTCAGGCGGAAGCGGTAGGCGAGGGCTCCGGTCACCATCGTCAATATCGCGGCCATTGAGATGAATGGCTTTAACTGCAAACCGAAAATTACCATCCACGCTTCGGGGATCAGGAATAATACCGGAACCAAGGGCCAGGCGAAGCTTACCATTTTTAGTTTTTTCCAGCCGGGCTGGCGGCGGAAATAGAAAAGGGACGCGACGCCCATCGCGGTGAAGAAGCTTAGCGTGAAGCCGATGTATTGCATCAATTGCGGGAACGGCGTCATGGTCATCAGGATGGTGCAGACGCCTTGCGCGAGAATCGCGATCCACGGGGTGTGCCACTTCGGATGCACCTTGGCGGCCGAGGAAAGAAATGCCCCGTTTTTCGCCATCGCGTAGTACACACGAGGGCCGGTAATCACTTGCGCGTTCACCGTCGCCATCAGCGACAGGGCCATCAGCGCGGCGAAGATGCCGCCGATGTTCGAGCCGAACAGGTGCGCTGCGGCCAAGGCTCCGACGGCTACCTCGCCTTTTAGAGATTCGAGCGGGGCGGCGTAGATGAAGACTACGTTGAGAACGACGTATAGCGCGGCGACCAGCGTGGTGCCGACGGCGAGCGCGATCGGGAGGGTGCGCGAGGGCTGGCGCAACTCCTCGGCGACGTAGGTGGCGGCGTTCCATCCGCTATAGGACAGATAAATATAAAACAGACTGATGGCGAATTGTGCGGGCAGCGGATTCGAGGAAGTCCGCGTGGCGTGCATCGAAAAATTCTGCCAGTTGCCGTGGCCGGCGGTGAATGCGAGCGCGATGAAGGCGGCGAGCATCGTCACTTTCAATCCGGTGAGCACGTTCTGCACGCGCGCCGAGCGCTGCACCCCGACCAGGTTCAGAATCGTCAGCAGCGCCACCAGTCCGCCGGCGAACATCTGCGGCTTGCCGAAGGCCAGCGTCCAGTTTCCGGAGCCGTAAATGATGTGCGGCTTCTCTTCGGCGCAAGCCTGGCAGACGTGGCCGAGATAGTCGGCGAAGGCCAGGGCCGCGACGGCGATGGGCGCGGAAAATCCGGCGAAAAAGGAAACCCATCCGCTCATGAATCCCCAGGTGGGGCCGTAGGCGCGAGTCAGATAAACGTATTCGCCGCCGGAGCTGGGCAGGTTCATGCCGAGCTCGGAATAAGACAGCGCCCCGAACAGCGCGCAGATCGCGCCGACCACCCAGCTTAACAACACCACCTTGGGAGAACCGAGGTCGCCGGCGAGGAATCCGGTGGTGGTGAAGATTCCGGTGCCGATCATGCTCGAAATCACGAGCGCGATTGCGCTGGTCACGCCAAGCTGCCGGAGGAGCGCCGGTTTCGATCCGGAAACCACGTTGGAACTCACGCTTCCTCTTATTCTAGCGCCTGAAGGGAAAGGCCCGGCCGCGCCAGAGACGATCCGCCGTCGCAAACATAGACGCTGCCGGTGATGTATCGGGCGGCATCGGAGCAAAGAAAAAGCGCGAGATCGGCGAGCTCGTCTTTGGTGCCGAAGCGGCCGAGCGGAACGCCGCGCATGGCCCGCCGGCGCGCTTCATCCGTGGGCGCGAGCCGGCGCATGCCTTCGGTATCGTCGGTGGGGCCGGGCGTGATCGAGTTGCAGCGAATGCCGTCGGGTCCCCATTCGATGGCGAGGGTCTTCATCAGATTGTCGATGCCGGCCTTGGCCGCGCCGACGTGCGCCTGAAAGGCGACGGGCTGAAATGCGAAGGACGCGGAGATGGCGATGAGGCTCGCGCCGGGCTTGCGCAGATGCGGGTAGGCGGCGCGACAGGTGTTGAAGGTGCCGAGCAGATCGATATCGATGACGGCTTTAAATCCGTTCGCGGAGATGCCGGTCACCGGAGCCGGGAAATTGCCCGCGGCTCCGCACACCAGAATATCGATCTCGCCGAAGTGATTACGCGTGGACTGAAGCGCGGCTTCGACCGAGGCGTAATCGCGAACGTCGACGGCATGGGTGGCGACGCCCGCTCCGCGGGATCGAATGGATTCGGCAGCGGCGTCGAGCTTATCTTGCTTACGCCCTAGGAGAGCGACATTCGCGCCGTGCTCGGCGAACCGCTCGGCCATGCGCAGGCCGATGCCGCTGCTCCCGCCGGTGACGAAGGCGGTCTTGTGGAGCAGAAGATTCTCCCGAAAAATGGACATCTACACAAGAATACAGGAGTCGCGAGCCGGGAGCCGGAATTTCACTTGCCGCAGCACTTTTTGTATTTTTTCCCGCTGCCGCACGGGCACGGATCGTTGCGGCCGACTTTGGCCCGCGCGGCGGCGGGTTGGGCATGATGAGGATGCTCGTGCTCGTGGTGGGCGTGCTCGTCGCGCTCGTGATCGTGGTCGTGTTCTTCCTCGCTTTCGAACACGGGATCGAGGCCGTGGAGGCGCAGGCGCTCGTCGAGCGCGAACTCGACCAGATGCGTTTCATACGGCGTCAGGTGAGCGAGCGAATCGATCTTGCGCAGCATGCCTTTGACCCGGCCGCGCGTGGTTTCGCCGGGCATGGCCAGCGCGTAGGAGAACAAAGCGTCCTCGCGAAGCTTGTCGTACGGCTCTTCGCGATCGAAAAATTCCGCGATCTTTCCCGCTTCCTTGGTGAGCCGGAAATATCCCGCGCCGCGCAGCGCTTCGCGAAGGATGCGAACGTCGGTCTCCTCGAGATGCCGCGGAAAATATTTGGCGTAAGGCGGCCACAGCGACCGCCACATCGCTTCGAGCGCCTTGGCTCGAGCCTGGCCGCCCATTTCATACAGCGCTTCGATGCCCTGGCGCACATCATCCCGATCGGCGACGCCGTAAAGGCCGACCGCGGCCCCGCCACGCTCGTCGATGGAGCGCGCGGGATCGTTCAGCGCCGCGATCATCGCATCGCGAACCGCCGCTTCGGCGGTGGCATCGGCCAGCGCTTCCCAGCTTTTCGCGCGAACGATTGGGTCGGCGTCCGATTGGGCCGATTCGAACAGCGCGGCGCGCGCTTTCGGACTGAGTTCGGCATTGAACAAACTATGCGCGGCGCCGGCGCGCGTGCGGGGCTCTTCCGATCGCAACAAATCCAGACGCTCGCGTTCGGTGAGCAGATCGAACACGGGCGGCTCGTATTCGGGGTACTCGGCGAGGATGTCGAACGGCTCGGGTTCGTATTGCGGTTCGGGCGTATCCAGCTGTTCGAGCGAATGCTGGATCTCGCGGCGAAGCTCGGCGTCTTCCTCGGGAATTTCCGCGAGCATCTTTTCGAGCGCCCCACGCGCGGCAGGATCGCCGTAGAGTCCCAGCAGGAAAGCTCCATCGGCAGCGTCGTATTCCAGCCGGTCGAGCAGCAATTCGAGCACGCGCGGATCGCGCACCCGCAAACCGGCGAGCACGAAGGCGACATCGGAGCCCTGCTCCTCGCCCAATTCCTGGTACAGCGCCAGCAGCGGAGCGACGGCTTTTTCGCCGAATGGGAAAAGCGCCTGGACCAACTCGTCGCTCACCTCTTCGGGCGATCTTCGAATCGCATCCAGATAAAAATCGAGCGGAGCGGCGCCCTCGAGCGCCGCCGGATCGGCGATGCTGAAATGGCGGAACAGATCCACCAGCAGGGGGTCGAGTTCCAGACGATGTCTCTCGCGCGGCGAACGCGAAAACCTGAGCACCGCTTCCGCCGCATCGGGCGCGGCGAGGATGGCGCGGATCAGGCGCCGGTCTACTCCGATTCGCCCGAACGCCGCGTCCTCGAGCAGAGCTTCGACGCCCGTCCCGGCCACGGCGTTCAGTCTTCCCGGACCACGTGTACCGGGATCTCGACGGACACGTCGCGATGCAGCTTTACGGCTACCTTGAAATCGCCCAGCATCTTGATCGGCTCTTCCAGATGCACCTTGCGCCGGTCGATCGCGTAGCCCAGCTTTTCGAGCGCGACCGCCACGTCGCCCGCAGTTACCGATCCGAACAGTTGATCGTTCTCGCCGGCTTTCTGCGCGATGGTCACTTCCACCGGGCCCATCAGCTTGGCGAGCTCCACGGCGTCGGCCTGGACCTTGGCTTCCTTGCGAAGGTGCGCCTGACGTTCCTGCTCCACGATCTTTTTGTTGGACTCGGAAGCGGGCACGGCCAGGCGTTTGGGCAACAGGAAATTGCGCGCGTAGCCCGGCGCGACCTTCACGATCTGGCCGCGGTTCCCAAGCTTTTCGACGTCTTCTCGTAAAATGACTTCCATGATTTCCTCTTTATAAGGAGCTGGTGAAGGGCACCAGCGCGATGTTGCGGGCCTGCTTGATGGCTTCCGCCAACCGCCGCTGATGCGGCGCGCAGACGCCGGAAATGCGGCGCGGCGTGATCTTGCCGCGCTCGCTGATGAAGCTCATCAGCAGCCGCACATCCTTATAATTGATGTCGTCGATTTTGTCCACGCAGAACCGGCACACTTTTTTGCGCCGGAAATATTGCTTCTTGCCGATGGCTTTGTCGCCGCCGGTGGGGCGCTGGGACGCGCTGATGGGTCTTCCGCCTCGGGGTTCTGCCATAACTTACTCCTTCTCTCCTTCCGCCGCGGGTTTGCCCGGCGCGGGCCCCACGGCCACCGGTTCGGCGGGCATCGCATGCGCGGCCGGCATGGCGGGCGCGGTCCCCGGCATAGCGGGCCCGGGGCCCGGCATAGGGGGTCCGGCGGCGGGCGAAGCCGGAACCGCGATCGCCGGAGGCGGTCTGCGCGCGGCGCGCTTCTCGCGCTGCTTCTTGCGCTTCTCGATTTTCTTCTGCTTCTCGTCGACGCGCACGGTGATGAACTTGATCACGATGTCGGCGACGCGCATGCGGCGCTCCACCTCATGCACCAGCTCCGGCGTGCTCGAAAACACCACCAGAATGTAATTGCCCTCGTTGTACTTCAACACGCGATAGGCCAGCTTGCGCACGCCCCAGCGGTCGACCTTATCCACCGTGCCTTTGCCGGAGGTGATCACCTGCTTGATCTGTTCGACGAATGCGTCGACCTCCTCTTCCGGCGCATCCGGCTTCACGATAAACAGCTCTTCGTAGACTCTCATTCTTCCTCTTCGTTTGAGCCTTGGGCGCGGCGGTTAAACACCGTCATGGACTTTTCGACGCCCTCAGCGAGTATGGATTCGACGGCCGCGGCCCCCAGCCCGACCACCTCGTCCACTTCCTGCTTCTGTGCCCGCTTAAACGGCGCGAGCACGAACTTCTCTCCGCTCACGGGATGCCCGGGATCAATTCCGATGCGAACCCGGGCAATCTGGTTGGTGCCCAGACTGTTGATAACGCTCCCCATCCCTTTATGTCCCGCAGCGGAGCCCTTTGGCTTTATCTTCAGGGAACGCCACGGCAGATCGAGCTCGTCGTACACCACGATCAAGCGGCCGGGTGTCAATTCGTACCGCTCGAGCAGCCCTTTTACAGCCGGACCGCTCAGATTCATATACGTCTGCGGCTTGGCGAGCACGACCGGTTTGTCCTGGATCGTACCCAGCCCTACCAGCGACATGTTTTCCTTCCGGCTGACCCGAATCGCGTGCGATCCGGCGAGCCGGTCAATCACCATAAAGCCCAGGTTATGCGGCGTATGTTCGTATTCGACGCCGGGATTGCCGAGGCCAACGATTGCAAAGTCCATTCAGTGGCCGCTGACCACTATTTCTTTCCCTTCTTTTCCTTTTCCTTTTCCTCCACCGGAGCCAC
>DATHCE010000280.1:0-5689 GCA_035319685.1 Bryobacteraceae bacterium
TTATCAAAGTAGCCATCTATCAAAGTAGCCATCGTCAAAATAAAAATTTCATGAGCCTTCTCACTCCTCTGACCCTACGCGCCGTGACGCTGCCGAACCGTATCGCCGTTTCTCCCATGTGCCAGTATTCCTCGGTCGACGGATTCGCCAACGATTGGCACCTGGTCCATCTCGGCAGCCGTGCCGCCGGAGGCGCGGGACTCGTTTTCGTCGAAGCTACGGCCGTCACCGCGCAAGGCCGCATCACGCCCGGCGACATGGGCATCTATGACGACCGCCACATCGAAAATCTCGCCCGTATTGCGAGCTTCGTGCATCGTATGGGCTCGGTTTCCGGCATTCAGATCGCCCACGCCGGCCGCAAAGGAAGCTGCCTGCCTCCGTGGAAAGGCGGAGCGCGAATCGTGGAAGCGCAAGACGGCGCATATCCTGTCGTCGCGCCCAGCCCGATCCCTTTCCGCGAAACCGACCCTGCGCCGATCGCGCTCGATGAATCCGGCATTCGCGAAATCGTCGACGCCTTCGCCGCGGCCGCCCGCCGGGCCGTCGCCGCCGGATTCCGCGTCCTCGAATTGCACAACGCCCACGGATATTTGCTCCACGAATTTCTCTCGCCGCTCTCCAATCACCGCACGGACCGATATGGAGGCACTTTCGAGAACCGCACTCGCCTGTCCCGAGAAGTCGTCTCCGCGATCCGTGCCGCGATCCCCGGCGACATGCCACTGTTCGTTCGCATCTCGTGCACGGATTGGGTTGAAGGCGGTTGGGATCTGGAACAATCGATCGAGCTTGCCCGCGCGCTCAAGTCCCTAGGCGTCGATCTCATCGATTGTTCGAGCGGCGCGCTCGTGCCCTACGCGAAAACCCCCATCGCGCCCGGCTTCCAAGTCCCTTTCGCGTGCGCGATTCGAGAACAGGCCGGAATCGCCACGGGGGCCGTCGGCAAGATCACCGACCCTCATCAGGCCAACGAAATCATCACCTCCGGCAAAGCCGACCTCGTGCTGCTCGCCCGCGAAATGCTTCGCGAGCCCTACTGGGCGATCAAAGCCCAAAAAGCGCTCGGCGAAACGCCGGCATGGCCGCTTCAATACGGTTACGCCGTGAATCGGCCATAAGATGGCAGACCCGCTCGTGACCGTCTAAAATAGGGCGAGCGAATGATGCCCATTTTGGCGAAATTGCTGCCTGCCGTAGCCGATAACACCATCCCCGGGATGAGGCTGCCCGTTTATGTGTTCATGCTGATCGCGATCGTCAGCACCGCACGCAGCTTGATTCACCTGTTCGCGCCCGACGGAGGCGCCGGAAGCATCGCGGGAATGGATCTGTCCGTCGACGGCGCGCCGGGAATTATTTTTTCCTTTGCGTTGTGGGGCAGCGCGCAGTTGATTTACGCACTGATCCAGTTGGCGGTGGCCTTCCGATACCAGTCCCTGGTGCCGCTCATGTATGTGCTGCTGATACTCGAAGCCCTTTTGCGAATGCTCGTCGGCCACATGAAGCCGGTTCACTTCTCGCACACGCCGCCCGGCGCGATCGCGAACTACATTGTTCCACCCGTGGCCGCACTCATGCTGGTGTTATCTCTGTGGAGCCCGGCGAAACCCGCCGGCTCCGGCAAAGTAGAACCGCACAGGACAGTCGCGCGCCGCTAATTTCGCACACCAATTTACGGAACCGCATGCACCGGCGCGCTACCCTCTCGCCCGGCGCCTCGCCGGCTTCTCTTCCGCGGCGGCCTCCGACGCCGTCGCCGATGCCGCCGGCTTCTTCGCCATCGCCAGGCTCGCCTTCAGCGCCTCCAGAATATCGACGACCTTCGATTCCTTCGGCTCCGGCGTCGCCACCACTTCGTGACCCGCCTTTTTCGCCTCGATCATCTTCAGCAGGTTCTCGCGATACTCGTCTTTGTATTTCTCCGGCTCGAACTCCCCGGCCAGCGCCTCGATCAGATTCGTTGCCAGCGCGAGCTCTTTTTCCTTCACCAGGGTCAAATCCGTACGGAACTCGTCGACCTTGCGGATCTCGTGGCTGAAGTACATGGTGTGCATCATGACCCCGCTCTTTCCGGGGCGAAGGATCACGATGTGCTCGCGATTGTGCATCGCGATCTTGGCCACGCCCGCGTATCCGGTTTTCTTCAGCGCATCGAACAGCAGCGCGTACGGCTTCTCGCCCGCTTCATCCGGCGCCATGTAATAGGAAGTCTCGAGATAAATCGGGTCGATCTGATCCGCTTTGACGAACTCGAGAATCTCCATCACCTTGGCCGTCTGCGGCGCGACTTTTTTGACCTCTTCGTCCTCGATCACGACGTAGCGGTCTTTTTCGTACTCGTAGCCCTTAACGATCTCGCTGCGCGGAATCGGCTTGTCTTCGGCCTGGCAATACAGCACCTGTTTGACGCGCGATCCGTCCGTTTTATGAAGCTGGTTGAAACTGATGCTTTCGCTTCGCGCCGCACTGTACAATCTGACAGGGAACGAAACAAGCCCGAACGTGAGATGTCCTTTCCAGACCGTGGATGCCATCGCCTGTACCTCGCGCGTCGGTTACGCTCATCTAATATAACGCAAAACATTTAGGGGCAAACTTGTCGCTCAAGAAATACGAACAGAAGCGCCGCTTCGATCGCACGCCGGAACCTCCGCCTTCCGCCGCCGTCTCCTCCGGCCTTCTTCGCTATTGCGTCCAGCGCCATCATGCCTCGCATCTGCATTATGATCTTCGCCTCGAAGTCGGCGGAGCCCTCAAATCCTGGGCCGTCCCTAAAGGCCCCACGCTCGATCCATCCGAAAAGCGCCTCGCGATGATGGTCGAGGATCACCCGGTCGAGTACGGGTCGTTTGAAGGCGTCATCCCCAAAGGAAATTACGGCGCCGGCAGCGTCATGCTGTGGGATCGCGGCACTTATCAACTCCTCGGAGACGCCACCGCGGAGGAACAACTGGCGCGCGGCGATTTCAAGTTTCATGTAACCGGCGAAAAAATTTCCGGCGACTTCGCCCTGGTCAAAATCAAAAAAAGCCGAAGCCAAGAAGACAAGAGTAACGAGTGGCTGCTCCTCAAGAAGAAAGACGCCTTCGCCAAACCCGGATGGGATCCCGAGGATCATGCCCGCAGCGTCGCGACGGGCCGCACCCAGGAAGAAATCGCGCGCGGGCTTCCGGCCTCCTCAACCGAGCCGTCGCAGGACGACATGCCGCAAAACATCTCGCCGATGCTCGCCCAGCTCGGCCGCGGCATCCCGCCCTCTTCGAGCGACTGGCTTTATGAAGTGAAATGGGACGGCATTCGCGCCATCTGCTACCTCGACAACGGGCGCCTGCGGATGGTTTCCCGCAACGGCCATCCCATGGAACGCCAGTATCCCGAGCTATCCATCCTCCCGCATCATTTCCACGCCGGAACCGCCATCATCGACGGCGAAATCGCTGCGCTTGACGGTCGCGGCCTTCCCAGCTTCGAACTGCTTCAGCGCCGCATCACCGTCGCCGACGCGAGCGCCATCGCGACCCTCGCCCGCAAACATCCCGTTGTCTTCTTCGCCTTCGATCTTCTCTATCTCGACGGCCGCGACCTGCGCGGCGTCCCGCTCATCGAGCGCAAGCGAATCCTCAAGCAGATTCTGACCCCCGGCGACCTGGTTCGCTATTCCGATCATTTTGCCGGCAATGGCGCGGATCTTTTGGCTGCGGCCAAAGCGCAAGGGCTCGAGGGTATCGTCGGCAAACGCGCCGCCAGTTTTTACGAATCGCGCCGCACATCGGATTGGGTGAAATACAAAATAACGGAATCGGACGAATTTGTCTTATGCGGATTCACGAAAGGCGAGCGCGACCTGTTTGGAGCCCTTGTTTTGGGCGTTTTCGACCGCGGCAAACTGGTATGGGCCGGCAACGTCGGCACCGGATTCGATCGCAAGAAAATGGAGATGCTTCACTCGAAGCTTGCGCCGCTCGAAATCGAAACATCGCCGCTCGAGCCGAACAAACTTCTTCCTCGCGACGTCACCTGGACGCGTCCCGAACTGGTCGCCGAAGTGAAATTCTCCAACTGGACCGAAGACGGCCGCCTCCGCGCCCCGGTCTTCGTCGGACTGCGCCCCGACGTCGATCCCCAGGAATGCATCCGCGATTCCGAGGAACCCGCGCCCGAGCGCGAGACTCTGCTTGCGCCCGATTCGAAAGAGTCGATCCTGACCATCGACGCGCATCGGCTCAAGTTCACCAATCTCGACAAGATTTTCTATCCCGCGGAAGGCTACCGCAAGCGCGACCTGCTCAATTACTACGATGCCGTCGCGCCGCTGATCCTCCCGCATCTCAAAGACAGGCCGCTATCGCTAAAGCGCTACCCGAATGGCATCGCCGGCGATTTCTTCTTTCAAAAGGAGGTCGCCGCGAGCTTCCCCAACTGGCTCCGCACCGAAACCGCCCCCGACGGGATCCGCTACGTCATCGGCAAGGATCGCGCCACCCTTCTGTTTCTCGTCAATCTCGGCTGCATCGATCACAACCCGTGGATGAGCCGGGCCGGTTCCTACGATCATCCCGATTACGTCCTGATCGACCTCGATCCGGTCGAGTGCTCCTACGAAAAAATCGTGGAAGCCGCGCTTCTGGTCCGCGCGAAACTCGACGCCGCGGGCCTCGAAAGCTATCCCAAAACCACCGGTGGCGACGGTCTGCACATTTTCGTCCCGCTCGAACCTGTTTACAGCTACGAACAGGTCCGGGGCTTCGCGCAGCTTCTCTCGGAAATGGCCGCCGCCGAGCGCCCCGATCTGTTCACTACTCCTCGGGCCCTCTCCAAACGCGAAAAGGGACGGGTCTATTTCGATTGGGCGCAGATCGCCGAGGGAAAGACAATTTCGGCACCTTATGTCTTGCGAGCCTATCCGGGCGCTCCCGTCGCGACGCCGCTTGCCTGGCGCGAAGTTACCTCCCGCCTCCGGCCCGAACAGTTCCGCATCGGCAACGTTCTCGCCCGTTTCGATCGCGTCGGCGATTTGTTTGAAGGCGTCCTCACCAGGCCTCAGAAACTCGAACCGGCTCTCGAAAAGCTCGCCGCCGGGTTTCCTTCGAAACGCTAGGCTTGCTCAAAAATCCCAATTCGGCAAGCACTTGGACCGTATGTTCCCCCCGGGGCTCGAGGGCATGCCCGCACGCCTCAGGCCGGCGGTCAAAGCCTGAGGTAACAAGTTGCAAGAATTTCCAGCGGCCTGTAATCCTGCCTAACCCCCGCCCGTCAGGGACAGCGAGGAGTAAAAGAGCCACAATGAAGACTTGTTTTATTGCCCTCTCGCTGTTCGCCGCAAGCTTGGTATCGGCGCAATCCGCCGCGACGACGCCGGCGCCTGCCCCGCGCCCGCACCGCCAGCCCAACGCCAACTTCGAGCAGAATTTTGAACAAAGACTAGCCGCCCGGCTGGGCCTGAACGCGACGCAACAAAACGCCGTCCATACTGCGAGAATGGAAGCGGAAACGCAGATGCAAGGCATGAACACGCAGCGGCGCACCCTGCACACTGCCCTGATCACCGCCATCAAGGCCGGCAATACCGATCAGATCGAGCAGGTCAGCCAGCAGATGGCCACCCTTCAGCAGCAGGAAGCGGCCATCCGCTCGAAAGCGAGCGCTAAAATCTACGCGACTCTGTCTGCGGATCAGAAGACCAAAC
>DATHCE010000281.1:0-11473 GCA_035319685.1 Bryobacteraceae bacterium
CGCCGCGCGAGAGGTTGCTGGTCGACCGAAAGCCGCACCGTCTCCAAAGGCAGGAAAGCGATGATCAATCGTCCGCCGCCGCGCACCAGCTTTTCGTACTGGTCGATGACCGGATCGCCGATCGCCGAAAACGGCGCCGGATCGACGCCGAGCACAAACATGGCCCGGTCCGGCGGCATCGTCTTTCGATCCTTATACAATCGATCGACGCTGAGTTCGGGCAGCGCGGCGAGGCTCTCATACAGCGCCTTTGCTCCCGCCGGATCGGTACGCAGCGACGAATACTGCGGATAGATCTCGCCGGTTTCAAGCGGCGCGACGGCAATCTGATCCAATCCCCAGAGCAGCACGGCGACGAGCGCGATCACGAAAATCCACAAAAGACGCATAGACTCAGAAATGTTTTTTCAATTCGCGCAAACCGGAAGCGAAAATCTCCAGCATTTCGCGATCCACGGGATGCGGACCGTACCATCCGCGATCGAAAATCTCGACGCTGCGCGCGAATACGGCGCCAGCTTCCGGGTCGGATCGGGCGCGGCGGTCCAGTTCGCGCCGGTAATCGAGGCCGCTTTTCCAGCGCCGGATGGAAACCAACCCGCCGCGGCTGAGAAAATTCAACGCACCGAGATATTGGGCGCGCAACGCGAGACGAAAATCGCCCTTGGCGATCCATTCGTCGGCGAGCTGGAGCCAGGAGCTTTCCGGCAACTGATCCGCGGTGACCGATTCGTCGGCGAGGTTCACGGCCGGCGCCGCAACCGCGACGGCTTCGGCAGCCACCACCGGCGCGCGCTTCCGCAGGAAGAAAACGATCGAGGCGCCGATGAGGATCGCGACCAACAGCGCGATCAGAGCCTCCAGCATGCGTCGTGTCACGGGCGCATCCTTGCCTCTCCGCGCCTGCTGCGGCGGCTGCTCGAACCATTTTCGAAGGGTTTTCGCGATCCAGTCCCGAGCTTTGCCGAGCATATCTTCGACGGCGCGCACCCAGCCGACCCAGCGTCCCTGTGGCTCAACTCCTGCGGCTCGCGGGGATCGCCAGGCGAACTCGCGGCCGTGAATCACCCGGTCGATCGAATGATCCAGCTTGACGGGATCGACCTGCGCGGCGAGACGTCCAGGCGCGATTCCAAGCAGTACGCCGAGCATCACAACCACCAGCGCAGCGGTCGCGATCGCCTTGCGCAGCGCTGCTCGCAGGTCTTCGCCGGTGGCGATCGATTCGCCGTAAAAGCAGCGCAGTACGTAAACGGCGTCCAGCAGGGGATCGATCACCAGCCACGCGAGGGCAGCGGCGACGGCGATAGTGGAAAGATTCAGAATGCCGTAGCCGGCGCGTGTGAAGTCGCCCTCGATTCCCAAAAAGCTTCGCGCAAATCCCGGAAGAATCGCGATGGTGATCAGGATATTCGCGAACAGCAGCAATCCGCCGAGCGAAATCAGCCCGAGGATGCCCCAATTCTGCCGGGTCCAAAGCGTCGCCTGGCGGCGGGCGACTCGCACCGGATCGGGCGTGCCCAATGCGGCAAACAGCGCTACGTTGCGGAAAAATGCGACGAACCACGGAAAGGGAAGCGCCAGAATCAAGCCGATCGGTTGCAGCGCCGCTTGCATCGGGATTGCTCGGAGCAGGTGCCTGGCGCGAAAACGGCCCGGCGAGAGAATTTCGTGAAGCTGCGCCGCGAACACGGCCTGCCACGCGTTTTTCCATACGTAGAGAAATGCCAGGCCGAGCGAGCCGGCGGCCAGGTGCTCGGACGCGAACGCGCTTCGCGTCATGTCGTTGAGAAAGAAAAGCAGCGCGAGGATGAACGGAACGGCTCCGGTGAGATACGCGACCGCGGCGGAAAGCGGGGCCGAGCGCAGCAGGTTTACCGCTTCTTCGAGAATGTCGATGGCGTCGCGCTGCCTCATGCTATTGAAGGAAATCGGGCGTAATGCGCGCGAGCATCACGCCGAGATTATAGAAAATCAGCCACGCCACCAGCACTCCGCCGAACGACGCCGCGATCCACAGCGCAGTCGCGAATCGTCCGGCGCCGGTGGGAGGGGCGCTCATCTTCCCGATGCATCCGGCGCACACCATCCGGCCGCGATGTTCGGTGACGCATTCGCGGCAGAAAAATCGCCGGCATTCCGGGCATCGAACCACCGCTTCTCGCGAGGCGTGATGGAAACAGCGCTGGTCGATGAGAATGTTCATTTCGAGGTCCGGGCCAGGAAGACGGCTGCCAATCCGCCGGTTCCCGCCACGATTCTCCAGACGGCGGAGAGCACTGCGCTGCGCTGCAACGGGGTCTGGGTCCAGGCTTCCAGGGCCTTACTCTGACTGCCCGTTTCGATGGCGATGTTGATCATGGCGCGCAAATTCCGTCCCATCCCGACGGCATCCCATCCGATGCCCACCATCGCCAGCAGCAGCAGCGCGTAAATTACGTGGCGGGGATCGCGCCCGGCGCGCCGTATGAGCGCTACCATCACCAATACAATTTCAGCAAAAAATGTTGTGGGCAGCACGGCATCGATCTGGCTGCGCGGGAAACGCAGGGCCAACAGGATCAGCGCCGCATCCAACAAAAACAGGCCGAATACGATCTCCGGAAGAAGGCTCGACACCGCGGGAACTTCGGGAGGCTGGTCGAGCCTGGGCGCGGATTGGCTCACTTCGATCCGGCCGGGTGATCCCAGGCTTCCCTGCACGGCCTCGATCGCCGGTTCGACGATCGCCAGAAACGATCGCGCCGTGCGAAGGCGCGAAACCGGGCGGAGCCGTTCGCGGCTCACCGCCGTGGTGAGATCACAACGGCAGTGCGGGCCGCGCAGCAGATCGACGATGACCGCAGCCAGCGCGACGGCTCCCGTGATCAGGAAAAAATACTTCGTAAACGGCGAACGGACCGCCACGAAGCCGAGCGACCACGCGATCGCCACGGCGGCTGCGGCGATCTGATACGGCGTCCGGCCGGCCGATTCCGTGATGGTTATGGCCTGAATGTCGGCGAGGGCGAAGCGCTGATACTGTTCGGCAAGGTGCGTGGATTTCAACAGCAAAATATGATCCGGCGCGAGCCACAACTGCGAATACCCGAATATGGCGCCCTTGCGCCCGGTGAGTTTACGGTAGATCGACTTCGCCATCGTCTAGCGCGTTCCCGCCGGGGGCGGGACATGCGTGAACGCCCAGATCACGGCGATCACGCCCGCAATTTCCCCGATCGCCACGAGTGCCGCCAAATAGAACCGGAAGCGCGTCCGCGGCACCACGCTCAACGGCGATCGCCAATGCCTGAAGACGACCCACAGCGCCGCCGGAGCGCCGATCACCACCGGCCAGATCATCAGGGCCGGCAATGTCGCGAGCGCCAGCGCGACATTGTCGTACAGTGTGCGGCGCGTCTCCACCGTTTCAATTTTGCGCGCCGAAACGCCCGACTGGAAACAGGCCGGGCACAGGTGACGGCCTTCGATTTGGATGTCGCACAGACGGCACAGAAACCGTCCGCATTGATCGCACGGGATGGCGGCGCGGCTTTCGGAGTGATAGAAACAGCTCGCCTCGGAATCGGCGGCGATGGCTTCGGGCAGCGGCCCTCCGCGCGATTCCGCGATGGCGGGGAACACCGAGGCGCGCACATTCCGGCCGCACCCGGGGCAGCGCACGCCTTCCGGGCGATTCCAGAATTCGGCGGGAACCGGCCAGGAACACGCTCCGCAGCAAATCGCCTGAGCCGCCATTCAAACCATCATTTCACGCTTTGGTTGTCCCGCGCTTAGCTTACTTCACGTGGATCACGCGCGTGTCGCAGATCCGGTCATGCAGCGAGCGCTTCTGTTCGTCGAATCCGGCGATGATGAACCCGATCAGCATCGTAAAACCGTCGAGCAGGTACGCGAAATATCGGCCCACGGCTTGTCCCACGCTCAGAGGGCCGCCGTCGGACCGAATGATTTTCAGTCCCAGGATCATCTTGCCCGGCGTGGCCCCGCGGGTCGAGACGAAATACACTTCGTAGGCGAAACCAAGCGCGAAATCCACCAGGATCATGAATCCCAGCAGGCCGAATACGAGCGGCAACGCCCCGGCCTGGTCTCCCCGGATCGAGCCGAGTCCGACCATCATCTGTACTGGGATATTAACGACTGCTAGGACTACGCCGAGGATCACTCCGTCGAGCACCCGCGCCACGAAGCGGATCCAGAACCCGGCGTAGCGGCGTACTCCCAAGCTCTGGCCGCCCTCGCGAATCCGCTGGAGGAACACCGGCTTGCACTGCGCGCAAACGCTCGCGTTGCCGATCGGGACCAGTTGAGCCGCCGGGAAGGGCCGCCCGCATTCCGAACAATACGCGGTATCCGGAATCAGTTGGGCCGGCATCGGGGCCGGCGGTTTAGGCGCCCTGACGGTTCCATGCGGCTGCCAGTTCGGCATGCCCTCCCGCCACACCAGCGTATCGTCGCGCACGAGGCCTGAGCGCACCAGCTCGTCGAGTGCGGTTTCCTCGATCGGTCCTACCTGCCTTCCTCCGTCCGCATAATACCAGTTCACTTTTACCTCCTGTCCGGCACCAGAGGCCAGTGTATCAGCGATATCTGTTCAAGAGGGGCGCGTAAGACGCCTTCGGGGCCCGGCGGAGGGTGAGCCGCCCGGCCCCGAGTCGGAGGGTGCGTACAGGTTGCGTTATGAACGGACGAATGAATCTTACGGGGCCGCCGTCACGTGCGCGCGGCGATTCCTCTGCCAGCAGTCCTCGCTCTTGTCGGTGCAAACCGGCTTATCCTTGCCGAAGCTGACGATGGTCAACTGGGCGCTCGGAATTCCCATGGAGCTCAAGAATTCCTCGGAGGCCTTAGCGCGACGGTCGCCAAGCGCCATGTTGTACTCTTCCGATCCGCGCTCGTCGCAGTTGCCTTCAATCACCAGCTTCTGGTTGGGATAATTCGCCAGGATGTCGCGGATCACGGCGACATCGTCGGCAAGAGCGGTCCGCGCGTCGGTGCGGATCGTGCTCTTGTCGTAATCGAACAGCGCATCTTCTAACCGAGCCAGCTTTTCGTTGAGCGTGGCGCGTTCCTGCGGCGTCATCTGCTGCGCAGGACGCGATTCAGCGACTCGCTGGCTCGGCGACGAAGCCGGGCCGGAGGACCTCGGCGCGGGCGTCGTCGAACTTGGTGCCGGCGCTACAGGCGTTGTGTCGGGTGGATGATTCGCGGCGACCGGCGCGGCCTTATGGCACGCAGCCGTCGAAAGAAGCATGGCAAAGCCCAAAAGGGCAAGACTGGTTTGTTTCACTTGTGGTCCTCTCTCCTCTCCGAAAACTACGTAACGGATCTACTTTATGATTTAGCATCATCGAGCGGCGCGCCACTATCCCGTTGGGACGGTATTTCGCCAACGTGCTGATTCGATAGACTGGTTACGTGTATCGCCCGTTTAAAAGCGGCCGCCGCTTGCTGCTCGCAGGTTTTGGGGGTCTGCTGCTGCTGATGCTGGTCGCCGGCGGCGACTCGCTGCTGGTGCTGAGGAAGGTCCGCACGAGCGACGCGCAGGTTCGCGACGTTTATTTGCGGCGCAGCCGCGCTCTTGACGGAGTGCGCACGGGGATCTATCAGTCCGCGATCGTAATGCGCGATTATCTGCTCGCCTCCAACCGGTCCGCTGCGGAGGACGAGATCGCGAAGTTGAGCCGCATCCGGCAGGACACGGATTCGGCGCTCGCGCAGTGCGCCGCGGTGCTCGATCCGGAGGAGGCCGGTCCGTTTCGCGATCTCGAAGCGGAAGTGCGGCTCTACTGGAAATGGTCGGATTTTATTTCGGAAATTCAAGGCGCGGATAAACGCGTTCAGGGGTCGGCTTTTTTGTCCGGAGAATTAGTCAAACGGCGAACGGAAATGCTTGGGCTGGTGGACCGGATCGATCAGCTCAGCACGCGCGAAATGAACTCCGGCGAGGCGAAGCTGAGCGCCACGTTCGACGGATTACGGCTGCGCGTGATGATGATTGCGGCGACGACGTTGAGCGCCGGGCTGCTGCTCGCCGCGTTCACCATCCGGCGCACGCTGAATCTGGAAGATGAATTAAAAGTGCGCTACGACGAAGGTCTGAGAGCGCAGCAGGAATTGAAAGAACTTTCGGCGCGCATCGTGTCTGCACAGGAAGAGGAGCGCCGCGCGATTTCCCGCGAGCTTCACGATGAAGTCGGCCAGTCGCTTTCCGCGCTGCTGATGGAGGCCGGCAACGCCGCGGCCCGGGTCCCCAATGATTCGGTCGAAGTTCGCCGCCACGTTGAGTCCATCAAGAAGCTGGCCGAGGCCAGCGTCAACGTGATTCGCAACATGACGCTGCTGCTGCGTCCGTCGATGCTCGACGATTTCGGTCTGGTTCCGGCGCTCGAATGGCAGGCGCGTGAGGTGTCCAAGCGCACCGGCATGCGCGTGCATGTCGCCGCCGAGGAGAGTGCGGGCGACTTGCCGGACGATCATAAGACCTGTATCTACCGCGTGGTCCAGGAGGCCCTGCACAATTGCGCGCGCCATGCTCAGGCGCGCAGCGTCAAAGTGGTTGTCAAACAGGAGCCCAGGAAAATTCTGCTGTCGGTGGAGGACGACGGACGCGGGTTCGACGCCCGGCGCGTGCGGGGCCTCGGGTTGGTGGGCATGGAGGAGCGCGTCCATCATCTGGGAGGAGCGTTTGAAATCGCGTCGCGGCCGGGCTCCGGGACCAGGGTCGCCGTCGAGCTGCCGCTCGCGAGTTGATTTTAGACGATGTCCATCCGCATTCTTCTGGCCGACGATCATACCGTGATGCGCAGCGGGTTGCGCCTTCTTCTCGAACGCCAGCCGAACCTGCAAGTGGTCGGCGAAGCGTCCGACGGACGCGAGGCCGTCGAGCTGGCGGCGTCGGAAAAGCCGGACGTAGTGGTGATGGATATCGCCATGCCGCATCTGAACGGCGTCGAAGCGGCGCGCCAGATCGCGACCCGCAACCCCCACACCGCCATCGCCATATTGAGCATGCACAGCGATGAGAGCTATGTGATCCGGTCGCTCAAGGCCGGGGCGCGCGCATATTTGTTAAAAGATTCGGCGGAAGCGGATTTGATCGCGGCAATTCACGCCATTATGGAGGGAAAATCCTTTTTTAGTCCGGCGGTCCGGCAAATATTAAAAGAGGATTATATGCGCCAGCTCGCTGAAGTCGGCGCCGAAGACAGCTATGAGCTGTTGACCACGCGGGAGCGCGAGGTGCTGCAGCTGGTGGCCGAAGGAAAGAGCAACAAAGAGGTTGCGAATCTGCTGAATCTGAGCCTGTACACGGTCGAAACCCATCGCACGCATATCCTGCAGAAATTGAATCTGCACAGCGTTCCGGAATTGATCCTATACGCGGTGCGGAAGGGGATTATCAGCTAGCGCCGGCGCATCCGTTTGCGGCCGCCAAACCGGGCTTCGCTCGAGCGCCGCCGCGGTCAGAAGGACCAGCGCGAGCCACAGCAAATCGGCGAGCATCAGGTGCACCAGCTGCATCCAGATCGGCGCGAGCAGCCACCAGTTCACGACGCCGGCAGTGAGTTGCAACCCCGCCAGCGCGACCACGGCAACGCCGCACCGGCGCGCCGCGGCCACCATTCTTGAAACCATCAGCGCTGCGAACGCGATGTATCCGCCGGCGACCGCCGCAATCACCGGATGCCAGATCCTCAGGCGGACATACAGCGGCGCGGACGCCGAAAAATCCGCGGCCCAACCGGTGCTCAGAGATGTAGCCGGGAACAGTGTATCGCTGAGCGCGGCGACCGCTCCGCTGACGCCCACAATCAGCGCCGCGCCGATCGCGATCGCGAGCAGCCGGGCCGCGGAACGATCCTCCGCGAATCTTATGGGGGCGTGCCCCGATCCCCACCACGCGGTCAGGGCCATCGCCGCCAGCATCAATAATGTGTTGATTAAATGCGCCGAAAGATAAACGGCGCGGCCGACGGATTGATCCGCTCCGACATACCGGAATAAAACCAGCCCGGCGCCGAGCAGCGCCTCGGTGAAGATGAGAACGGCCGACCAGATCGCCGCCGTCCGCACCGGCGAAGGGCCGAAGGCGCGAGCCGCCCAGATCGCCATCACGACCACGGAAATCAGAGCAAGGCCGGTGGTCAAACGATGCGTGAATTCGATCAGCGTCGCGATCTCGGCCGCGTGCGGCACCACCGTCCCATTGCAGAGCGGCCAATGATCGCCGCATCCTTCGCCGGATTTGGAAGCGCGCACCAGCGCGCCCCACAGGATCACCAGAAGGTTGAGTCCGAGGACCGACCACGCATACCGGGAGAATCGCTGGCTCACTGATACGATCCTAACGCTCAACTCGCTTCGCCCGCCAGAACCCGCCGGTTAAAGTCCGCCGAACGATTGCGCGGAACGGTCAGTGCTTTCCAGGAATCGTGTGCCAAATGTTTCGCCAGAAACACGATTTGTCCGCAATGATACGCGTAATGGGCCACCTGGCGGTTGATCGCTTGCATCACCGAATGCGCCTCGCCGCGAATCGCAACTGTGCGATTCAGGTCGGCATCGGTCAGCGGCGCGAGCGCGGCGAACACGCGGTCCCATCCCTCCTCCCACAAAGCCATCATTCCGGCGCGGGTGGTGGGTGGCGCGACGAACTCGCTATCGCGGTTACGATCCGGCTTCTCGCCGTCCGTGGTCAGGAAATCCGTCCAACGCGATCGCATATTTCCCGCCATATGTTTTACGATGATGGCGATCGAGTTCATCTCGTCATCGAGCGCCGTAAATAAACGGTCATCCGCAACCTGCTCCATCGCCCTTTCGGCCAGCCGTTTGTACTGCCGTAAAATGGTGATCGAATCCTCGAGATACGAAGTCGTCATCTGGTGCGCCATGCCCTCATTGTGCCACCGGCGGAAGTCTCATCGCCCGCAGGAGTAAGCATCGAAACATGAATCGCATCGATGGCATCGAATTCCCATCCGCCGGAGCGGTGATCGTCAAATCGATTTTTTCCTTTCCCGGCGGGCGTCGATTCCACTTCACGGACTTGAGCGGGAACGAGTTGGCGGTTTGGTCCGATAAATGAGACTCTGTTCTATCATCGAAGTGTGTTGCGGAAATGGCTGTTTGGTGCGGTCGCGTTGATTGTAGTGGCCGGGGTAGGAATTGTGATCGCCCGGCGCGAGCGGCGTCAAGTTGTTGCCGTTCCACCTCCGACGGAAGCGAATTTCGTGGGCGCCGTGCAGCCCCGCGCGACGGTCGCGGTGGGCGCGCCGGCTGCGGGCGTGCTCGATAACTATTTCGTCGACCCCGGCCAGCAGGTCTTTCAAGGGCAATTGTTGGGCAAGCTTCGCAACGATCAGGCCGAGGAAGCTCAGAAAAAAGCGCAGGCCGACCTCGATCAGGCGCAAGAGAGCGTGACGAATCTCAATTCCGAGCTGCTGGCGGCGAAGCTGGAAAGTTCGCGTGCGACGGCGGATCAGGCGCGCCTGCGCAACGAAATCGGGCGCCTGGAAAAGGAATATACGCTGCAGAAACAATACTGGGATGAGGGCATTACGCCGAGGCTGACCTATGAGAAGGCCGAGAGAGACTATCTCGCCGCGAAAATGGATCTTGACCAGCAGGATGCCCTTGCATCGCGCGCCAAGGACCGGTTGGCCGAGCTAGCTAACGAAATCGACGCCGCCCATCACGCGATCAAGGAGGCGAGCGAGGCGCTCGATCACGCGAAATCCGCGACCCAAGGCGCGGAATTACATTCGCCCTCCGATGGCATGGTGGTTGCGAAACGCGGCCAGCCTGGCGATACGGTCGATCCATCGATGCAGGATCTCGTCAAAATCGCGCCCGATCTGACCGCGCTCGAAGTGGACGCGTCGCCCGGCCCGGAAGTCCTCTCGCGGATGCGCGCGGGACAAGCGGTCCGCGTGCGCGTTCCCGAGTTGAGCGCCGAGGAGATGACGGGCGTCGTGCGCGAGGTACGCGGTCCGCAGGTGATCATCGATTTTACGAGCCCCGCGCCCATCGCAAAGCTCGACCTTGTGGCGCAGGTTAGAATCAAATTTTGATTAGCCTTGACAAGAAGATTCAGGAGACGAAATGCAATTCCTGCACGAGAGTCTGGTCGAGCTGATTACCGAAACTTCGACCAATCTTCCGCCCGACGTTCGTCACGCGATGGGGATCGCGATCGGGCGCGAAACGCCGGCGACGCAAGCCTCGCAGGCGTTGAGCATCATCGCGTCGAACATCGATATGGCGGCCTCAGATGAAGGTCCCATCTGCCAGGACACCGGCATGCCGACCTTCGTCGTGCACACGCCCGTCGGCGTGAATCAGATCGCACTCAAGAAGGCCATTCGAGCCGCGGTCGCCGAAGCGACCAGGCGCGGCAAGCTGCGGCCCAATTCGGTGGATTCGCTCACCGGAAAAAATACCGGCGACAATCTCGGCGCGGAAACGCCGGTGATTCATTTCGAGCAATGGGAGCAGGACGAAATCGAAGTGAAGCTGATGCTCAAGGGCGGCGGATGCGAGAACAAGAACATCCAATATTCGCTGCCGTGCGAGCTCGATCATCTGGGCCGCGCGGATCGCAAGCTCGAAGGCGTCCGCAAGTGCATCCTGCATGCCGTGTGGCAGGCGCAGGGCCAGGGATGCGCGCCGGGCGCCGTGGGCGTGTGCATCGGCAGCGATCGCGCGCACGGTTACGAACTGGCCAAGAACGAATTGTTCCGGACGCTCGACGACGTGAACCCGGTTCCCGAGCTGGCGCGACTCGAAGCGGAAATTATGGAAGAGGCGAATCGCATCGGCGTCGGAGCCATGGGATTCGGCGGCCGGGTTTCGTTGATCGGATGCAAGATTACGGCGGCGAATCGTCTGCCGGCGAGCTTTTTCGTTTCGGTCGCCTATGATTGCTGGGCCTATCGCCGCCTCGGCGTGCGCCTGGACGCATCGAGCGGCGCGATCACCGGTTGGCTGTATCGCGATCCGGATCGTCCCGTGCAGAAAATGACCGAAAGAGAAGGATTCCCGCTGACCGGACGCGAGATTGTTTTGCGCGCGCCGCTTTCGGAAGCCGATGTTCGCGCGTTGAAGGTCGGCGACGTGGTGCTGGTCAGCGGCGAAATGTACACGGGACGCGACGCCGTGCATGCGCACCTGATGAAGAATCCGCCGCCGGTGGATTTACATGGCGCGGTGCTGTATCACTGCGGGCCGGTGATGCTCAAGCAGGGCGATGAGTGGACCGTCAAAGCGGCCGGGCCGACCACCAGCGCTCGCGAGGAGCCGTATCAAGCCGACATCATCGAGAACTACGGCGTTCGCGCGGTGATCGGCAAGGGAGGCATGGGCGCAAAAACTCTGGCGGCGCTCCAAGCTCACGGCGCAGTCTATCTGAACGCGATCGGAGGCGCGGCGCAGTTCTACGCGCGCCTGATCGACAAGGTGCTGGGCG
>DATHCE010000282.1:0-10078 GCA_035319685.1 Bryobacteraceae bacterium
CGATCGTTCTTTTCCCCCTTACGAGACACTGGAATGCGAACTGATCATTGCCGGCGGGGAGCCAGGCCAGTTGACCGAGCAGACCATAGTCTTGCGATGCCGGGCTAAAGTCGTGAGAGTTGTGCCGCAAGCCGACCGGACAGCTTTCGGTATCGCGTGCAAGCTCTCGGACTACACAATCGGCCCTGAAATCAGCGAGCAGAATCTCGTCATGGAGTTCGCTACCTGAGGTCTGCGTTTACGGACTCGTCTTAGTCCCTCGCCACGGGTGGCACTTAGGCTATACCCACTAAGAAAATTGCGAAGATGAACCGAACCGCCGTAGTTGCGCGTGCCAATACTTTGACCCTTTGGCTAGCCCTTGCGGCGGGGATTGCGATACTGCCCGCGCAGTCCAGACCGGCGGTCGTGTCCGGCCCTGTGGGTCCCAGCCCGTACAATGTGATCCGCTACTGGCACAAGCCGTTCTCCGACCCGGGTTTCGCCTTCGGCGGCAACTCGGGCGTCTTCGCCGAATCTCCGGACCGCATTCTCATCGTCCAGCGCGGCGAAACGCGCCTTCCCGATCCCCTTCCCGCGAGCTACACCGGTTTTGCCGGTTCCATCGGAATCAATGTGCTCAGCGCCACCGATCGCCGCGTAATGAAGAAGAACTTTCTCTATGCGCTCGATGCGAACGGAAACGTGCGCGAACGCTGGTCGCAGTGGGACCACCTCTTCGCGGACGCCAATGGCCCTGGACCGCACCGCATTCGCATCAGCCCGTATGATCCGCAACATCGTGTCTGGGTGGTCGACGAGACCTACTGCGTCATCTACGTCTTCTCCAACGACGGCAGTAAACTGCTCCGGACGCTCGGCGAAAAGGGCGTCGAAGGCGCCGATGGCACTCACTTCGGCAAGCCTCAGGACGTGGCATTTCTTCCCGACGGCCGGATACTCATCGCCGATGGTCTGGATAACCACCGCGTCATGATCCTCGACCGCGAAATGAAATACATCGGCGAGTTCGGCGGGCACGGGACAGGGCCAGGGCAGTTTAATGGCGTGCATGCCATCGGTATCGGTCCCGAAGGACGCGTTTTCGCGCTCGACCGCTCCGGCGGCCGCATCAATGTCTTCCGGACTACCCCCGATCCCGCGAAGTTCGACTTCGTCGATGCTTTCACGGGGTTTTCGCTGCCACTCGACATCATCGTCAACGACGACTGCATCTGGGTCACCGACCTCAGCCCGCTGCGTTTCAACAAGCTGGATTTCAAGGGCAACCACCTGTACACGTGGATGGTCCCGAGGGAGCTGCCCGACGGCTACATCGAAGTGCATACCATTTCGGTGGATTCGCAGGGCAACCTGTACGGCGGCGACAATCAGTATGGGCGCACCCAGAAGTTCGTGCCCAAACCCGGCGCTGACCCGGCGCTGCTCATCCGCGAGCCCTGGCGCGCGAAATAAGACCCGCGGGCGTCCGCGTGGTCGAACCGAACGCGCGTTGGAACAACTCCGTGGACCTCACGATCTGCTGAAGACGCGGACCGTGTCATGATTGTGAGCGAACCCGGCGTCTGAAGCCTGTTTCTGTTTAATTTTTGGATGAGTTGGGCGCGGAGTGTCGGCCGACACAGAAAATAATCGACTTTTCCGAAAGGAACGATCGAGGTGGAAATCCAGTCAACTGTTTCGTAAACGTCCGAGGAATCCGTCTTTTGATTGACCGCGAGTTCGCAACGGCCATGAATTCCTCCGATGTTTGGGGATTCCGCCAAGGGTGAGCTGATTCCGAAGGGAACGCGGTCAGTATTCCGGGACGATCCCGCTCAGCCGTCGGAGCGAAGCGACGCTGGTTGTCTGATTGTGGAGGAACCGATCGGCTTCGTCAAGACCAAATCCGGAGCGCAGCGGAGGAAGAACACCGCAAACGAGGAGGGGGGCTCGGAGAAAGGACGGCAAGTCCCGTCCCCGCCTCGGCGCATAGTAGCGCCGGAGCGCGAACAGCGCTCCGGACTCAAGAGTAAGTTCCGGTTGTGCGACGATTCCAGGATGAATCATAAGAACCCGGCCAATCTTGCGTTGCGGCTCACCCGCTTGTCAGCAGGCCTCCATCTTAGGACTTGCTTTCAGGTTATTTATTCAGTAGACTTGAATAAATGCCCCGAGCCTACCTCGGCGAGTTCGAGCTGATGGTACTGCTGGCTGTAATCCGGCTCGGCGAGGACGCCTATGGCGTGCCGATTTCGCGGGAAATTGAACAGCGCAGCGGACGCGAAGCAGCTCTCGGCAGTGTGTACGGGGCCCTCGAACGTTTGGAAGAGAAGGGGCTGGTGCGGTCGCGCTTGGGCGAGCGAACCCCCGAGCGTGGTGGCCGCGCCAAGCGCTTTTTCCGAGTCACCGCCCAAGGCGTACGCGAAGTACGCGAAGCGCAGCGAGCGTTGACGGCTCTATGGCACTGTTTGCCGCAACTGGAGGGCGGAACAACGTGAACGGTCCGAATCCACCAAAAATGGCCGCATGGCTGCTCGACAAGCTAGGTTACCTGCAGCACAACCCTGCACTCTTCGGTGATCTCCAAGAGGAGTTCCGCAGCGGCAGATCTAAGGCTTGGTACTGGCGCCAGACTGCGGTAGTGATCTTGACCGGGATTCGCGCAAATGCCTCGGAGGGGTTGCTGAGAGAATTCGCGATTCTGTTCCTGGTCCAGGCGCTGCTCGATTGCCTCCTGTGGCGAGTTCGTGGCAAGGTAATCATGGGAAATTTCGATGCTCCAGGATTCCTCGGCTCCCTGGCGGTGGTCGGTTTCTTCACAGTGCAGTTACTGAGGGGGAAGCGGATCGGGGGATTGGACGCGGGGGCCGCGGCGCTTTTGTACGTGATGGCATCCTCCACGCTCTGGGCCCGGTATCCGCCGCACGAGATGTCCCTTACGTACCGGCTCTGGCTGGATTTCCTGCCGCTCGCGTTCACCTTTATGGTGACCTCTCTCCCGACTCCAACGAGCACCGCTGGACTCCCCGGTAGCCATGCGGGATGAGTTGAACCGTTCGCCTCACTTTGCGTTCAGCTTCCCCCGATTCTTACGCATCGAATCCCCCTGCATCTCAATGCGATGGGCGTTGTGCACCAGCCGGTCGAGAATACCGTCAGCCAGCGTCGGATCGCCGACCTGCTCATGCCAGCGCGAAACCGGCAGTTGCGAGGTCAGGATGGTCGAGCGCACCTGATAGCGATCCTCGCAGATCTCCCAAAAAATCACGGCGCTCCGGTTCGGATAGCGGGGCCATCGCCCAGTCGTCGATAACCAGAACGTGCGCCGGCGGGGACGAAATGGTGGATAGAAGCGGGACGTTGGCCGGGGAACTGGCCCGGCGACCCGGCCAATCACAACCTACTCCTCAAAATCCCTTTCGATGCTGCGCGGCAAGCGGCGACGAACGACAGGCGGACGCCGTCCCGCATCCGTTCGCGGTCAATCGCAAATTTGTTTTTGCCCGCGAATCACAGCGATACCGCTTTCACCGCGCTGCGAAATTTTCCCTCCCCTTTATTTTGTGATCAGAGAGACGGGCGCGGCGATCTGCGTCCCGTTCACCGCCGTGCGGCATTCTAGATGCTGTCGCGCGAACGTTAAAGTGATGGCCGAGAGCCGCTAGCGATAGTGTGGCCGCGGCGCCGCGAGCGTTATAACTGCGGCAAGGAGACGTCTCCAACTGAATTTTGTGAGGCGCAGGCCCGTGGTGTGCCTCCCGGCCCGCGCTGGTGCGGAATTTTTCGGAAATCCGGATCGAAAAATTCCTGTATACGCGCGGCACAAAAAAGCGTCATCATTAGAGTTATGACGGCTGTACGCGTAACGATGATGGTGTTTGCGCTCGGTTTTGCCGCCCAAGCGCAGTATCCGGGTCAGTACCCCGGTCAGTATCCCGGCCAATATCCGGGACGCTATCCGCCGGGACAATATCCTCCCGGGCAGTATCCGCCGGGCCAGGGCGGTCAGAATGGACCCCCGGTCATGCGGCGGCGCGGCAGCAACAACAGCAACGCCGGAATGGCGACCACGACGTTCGGCATGCTGCGAATCGTGGCCGGGCGTCAATTCGTCATCCAATCCGACGATCATCGCATCATCACCTACCGCATGTCCGGCCCGACCACGGTGCAGCGAAACGGCAAGGACGTGGACATCGCCACCTTCGCGCCCGGCGACCAGATGATGGTCGAGTCGACCGAAGACGAGCAGGGTTACTACACCGCCACTTCGGTTCGCTGGGACAAGGCCGGTACGCCGGAGCAGCAGGCCGCAGCGCGCGAGACCTGGGATCTGCCGAGGCTCGACGGCCAGGGCGCGGCGGGTTCGGGACGAACCACCAGCGCAGCGGATGCTCCGTCGCCGGATGATGATCGTCCCATTCTCAGGCGGAAACACGACGACGACGCGTCGTCCGCGCCGCAGCAGGCCAATCCGCCGCAACCGCAACCGGCGCAGAATTCCCAGCCCGCGACCCCTCCCGATGATGTCGCCGATAATCGGCCCAGCACCACCATGCGGCCGGCCGATGCGCCGCGCGATTCCGACGATTCCGGACCTCCGGTGCTCAAGCGCGCCGGGCAGGCCTCTCAGCCGCGTTCGCCCGATGTCGCCAGCGCCAATGACGGCTCGGCTCCGGCCATTCCTCAAACCAAGAAGCTGACGATTCCTTATAATCCGCAGACGGCCGAAACCGTGCGCCCGCCGGCCCCGGTCCCGAACATGCCCGAGGACGATCCGGTGATCGCCAAGGCCAGAATCGTCGCCGATCAATATGAGGGAACGCTGCCGAACTTTTTCTGCCAGCAGATGACCACACGATACGAGAGCGATCATCCTCGAACCGGATGGGATGCGCTCGACGTGGTGACCGCCGACGTCGCCTATGAACAGGGCCACGAAACTTACAAGAACATTAAAATCAATAATCGGGCGGTCAACAAGGGGATGGAAGATATCGGCGGAACCCGCTCCACGGGCGAGTTTTCGAGCATCCTGGTGGACCTGCTCAGCCCCTATACTGGCGCCATATTCCACCGTTCCGGCTCGGATACCATCCATAGCCGTCCGACTTGGGTGTACAGTTTTGAAGTGCCACGGGAGCGGTCGCACTGGCGCGTCGAAGCCCCGTCGCAGCTTTATTACCCCGCCTTTAAAGGATCGATCTGGATCGACAAACAGACCTCGCGCGTGTTGCGGATCGAGCAGCAGGCTCGCAGCATACCGGTCCTGTTCCCGTTTGACACCATCGAGACCGCGACCGATTACGATTATGTCCGGCTTTCGACGCCGGTCGAGTATTTGTTGCCGGTGGATGCCGAAGTGCTGAGCTGCCTGCGCGGTACCAGCAACTGCTCGCGCAACCGCATCGAATTTCGGAACTATCGCAAGTTTGGCGCCGAAACCAGCATCACGTTTGACGGCAAAGACCCGCAGCAACAATAAACGCGCTCGCACGCCGCGCGTTTGGCCCGCAACCTGCCTTTCGTCTGCAACGTCCGTCATTGTTATACTGAAGTGCTATCCGCTGTTCGACTTCTAATGCTGAAATACTGTGCCGTTTTATCACTGTGTGCAGGCGTGAGCCTTGCGGGGGATTATATTACCGGGCAAGGGGCTCGTCTGGTCGTCGGTCAAACGACCTTTACGTCCCAGAATTCTGGAACTTCCAGCACTCTGATGGGGGCCGTCGGGGGCCTGGCTTTCGCCAATGACACTCTATTTGTTACGGATGCGAACCGGCTCGGCATGACGCCGATCAATAACCGCGTCCTGATGTTCAGCAATACTTCCCAAGCCTGGCCGCAGCCGAAATCTTCCATCCCGGTGAATTCCGGGCGATGCCCGGTGTGCGTCGGGCAGGCGAGCTTGGTCCTCGGGCAACCCGATTTCGTCAGCAGCGGGGCGGCTCGAACCCAGAACGGGATGAATCTGCCCCTCGGAGTCGCCTCGGATGGAAATATTGTGGTTGTGGCGGACACGGCGAACAATCGGGTTCTGATCTGGAACACGATTCCCTCGACCAACGGGCAGCCTGCCGACATCGTGCTCGGCCAGCCGGATTTTGTCACCTTGCAGGAGCCGCCGCCGGTAAATTCGAGCAGTTTTCGCTCGCCTGAGGGCGTCTGGATTCAAAACGGCAAACTTTTCGTGGCGGATACGCAGAACAATCGCGTTCTGATCTGGAATACCATTCCCACCAAGAACAATCAGGGGGCCGATCTGGTGCTCGGTGCGTCGAATTTCACCACCGTTCCCAACCAGAATCAGGTCACCACCAATGAAATAGCCTCCTCTACATCGATGCTGACGCCGACTTCGGTGACCAGCGATGGAACGCACCTGTTCGTGAGCGATCTCGGATACAGCCGCGTGCTGATCTGGAACACGATCCCTACCAAGATCGGCCAGCCGGCCGACGTCGAGATCGGCCAGAAAGATTTTGTGACCGCCGTTCCCGACGATGCCACCGAGATCTGCTCTTCGAATGGCGTCGATTCGAACGGGAATCCGACCTACCCCGGGATGTGCGCGACCACCATGAATTTTCCGCGATTCGTGCTCTCGGACGGAACCCGGCTGTTTGTCGCCGACGCCGGCAACGATCGCGTGCTGGTGTACAACACCATCCCCACGCAGAATGGAACCGCCGCGGATCTCATTATCGGCGAGCCGGATCAGTACACCGACCTGGTGACCAGCACCGGCAGCACGTTCGCGCCCGACCTGGCGATTTCGGCTTCGAACGTGACGCCGACGCCCACTTCGCTCGCCTGGGACGGGACCAATCTGTACGTCGCCGACCCGACCGATTATCGCGTCCTGGTGTTTACGCCCATGGCGGCGAGCGTTGCGCAAAACGGCGTGGTGAACGCGGCCAGCCGCGCGGTGTATGCGCTGGGAGTGCTGGTGTTAGGCGGCACCATTACGGCGGGCAACACGATTACGCTGGAGATCGACAGCACCAGCTACACCTACACGATCCTGTCGACCGACACGTTCGACACGATTTTGACGGCGATGGCGAACCTGATCAATTCGGCCAATAACGGCCGGGGAGATCCGAACGTTCTGGCGCAGCCGCAGTTGGGCTTCGAGACTCTGCAACTGGTGGCGCGCCAATCCGGCCCGGCCGGAAATAATGTGACCATGGTGGCGACGGTATCGACCAACGCGACCATCACCGCGACGGCGCAGGCGACTCTTACCGGCGGCGGCAGCGCGGGCACCCTGGCGCCCGGCACCGTTGTTTCGATCGAGGGAACCAATCTCGCCGACACCACCGCTTCCGCCGATCCCACCGCCACGTCGCTGCCATTCGAGCTGGGCAATGTGCAGGTGTATGTCGACGGCATCCGCACGCCGATCCAGTACGTTTCGCCCACGCAGATCAACGTGCAGATTCCGTTTGAAGTGGTCGACACCAACAGCAGCAGCCTGTTTGCGCGCGTCCAGCACGCCGACGGGTCGGTGACGGTGATCGACGCGATCGGCCTTCCCATCACGGACGCCAATCCCGGAATTTTCGCGAATCCGGGTCCGGAGCCGCGCGTGGCGCAGGCCTATCATGCCTCCAGTTACGCGCTGGGCATCGTTTCCGTGGATGGAAGCATCAGTCCCGGCGATACGGCGACGGTCGGGATTCAGGACCGGCTCTACAATTACACGGTGCAGAATACCGACACGCTGGCCGACATTCGCGACGCTTTGATCGCGCTGATCGACGCCAACCCGGAGGAGAACGTGGTCGCGACGCCGGCGGCTGCGTACACGCGCATCGTGCTGACGGCCAAGGTGCCGGGCCCGCAAGGAAGCTTGATCACCTATAACGGCAGTTCCACCGGCGAGGCCGCCGGGTCCACCGGATCGGTGACCATCACGGCGCTCAATTCGAACCTGTGCTGCGCCAATCGCGCGGGCGCGCCGGTCACCCAGGAAAATCCGCTCCAGGCGGGCGAAGCCTTCTACGTGTTCGCGACCGGCAGCGGGCTGATCGGGCCGCAGCCGGCCAAGGATGCCCTCATCGACGGCTCGATCTATCAGGGACCTCCGTTGAACGACCCGGTCTCGTCGGTATCGTCGTTATGCGGAGGAGACACGGCCACGGTGATTTCGGGCGGCATGCAGGTGGGCGCGATCGGAATCTATCAGGTGTACCTGCAACTGGACTCCTCGCTCGCGTCGAATCCGGTCACGCAGTGCACCATCTCGCAGGACATCTACACCAGTAACATCGTCACCGTGCCGGTGACGCAGCCCAACCCGACGCTAGTGCAGTCCTCCACGGGAAGCTAAACGGTCGCGGCCTTATGAATCGCCGATAATTTTCAATCGCCGAAGCGTCTCGTCGATTTCGGGACGAACCAGCACGCCCTGCGCGATTTCTTCCAGGCGTTTCTGTTCCCGCGCGACCTGCGCTGCCGCCAATTCCGCCACTTCCGCGGCATCATCGAGAGGCACCACCGTGACGCCGTCGCGATCGGCGACGATCACGTCGCCGGGACGCACGGCTACTCCTCCGCACGCGATGATCGCGCCGACTTCGCCCGCTCCGTCTTTATTGCATCCGCTCGCCGACAAGCCGCGCGCATACACAGGCAGCTTCAGCGCTTCGAGAGCGTCGGCATCGCGCACCGTGCCGTCGACGATCGCCGCGCGCACGCCGATTTTCACCGCGGAGGTCGCGATCAGCTCCCCGAATCCCGAATTCGCCAGGTTGCCTTGCGTGTTCATCACCAGGATGTCGCCTGCTCGCGCCAGCGACAGCGCTTTGTGCAGCATTAAATTGTCGGCGGAATGACACCACACCGTCAGCGCCGCGCCGATGACGCGCCCGCACGCCCAGATGGGCCGGATCCCCGCATCCATGGCTCCCATCCGCGACATCGCGTCGGCCACCTGCGCGCTCGACGCCTGGCCGAATCGATCGAGCAGCGCGGCGTCCGGCCGGCTCCATTCCGAACGCACCCGAAATCCAACCTTACCCGCCATTCGCGATCCTCGCTTTCACACCCTGAAATCGCCATATTTGCGAATATACGGCACCAGTCCCCCGGCCTCCAGAATTTCCAGCATGATTTCCGGCAATCCGCCGGCCAGGATGGTTTCGCCTCTAGTAAGATTGTGCACCTGTGTGCCCCCTGACGCGCTCTCGATCACCAGATGATCGCCTTCGCCGATGCGCGCGGTGTCGCAGATTACCGGGAGCAGTCCGTTGTTGACCGCGTTTCGATAATACGTGCGCGAAAAACTTTTCGCGAGCGCCGCACGAATCCCGGCGCCGACGACCGCCGTGACCGCGACCTCCATCGCCGATCCGCAGCCGAAATTCTTCCCGGCCACGATCAGATCGCCGGGGAGCACGGACGCGGCAAAGCGCGGGTCCAGTTCTTCGAATAAATATTGCCGCAAAACCTGCGGGTCCAGGCTCTCGCGTTTGCGGCGCGAGGTGATGATGTAGTCGGTATTGATGTCGTCGCCGACGACGCGCGCGCGTCCTTCGAGCTTCATGAGCAAATCTCGCGAGGATCGGTAATCACGCCGCGCACCGCCGCCGCGGCGCAGCTCGCCGGCGACGCCAGATAAATCGCGGCGTTGCTGTTCCCCATTCGTCCCTTGAAATTCCGGTTCGCGGTCGAAATGACGTTCACCTGGTCGCCGGGGATTGCGCCGCAAGTGCCGCAGCAGGAGCCGCATCCCGGCGTGACCACCACCGCGCCCATCGCGACAAACTCGGCGAGCGTTCCATCGCGGCTCAACGTTTCGAGCACCTCGCGCGATGCCGGCGTCACCACCACTTCGACGCCCGCCGCGACGCCTCCTCCGGCGCGGAGCACCTCGAGCGCCTGATGAAAATCGCTCACGCGCCCGCCCGCGCACGTCCCGAGATAAACCATGTGCATCGGCGTGCCACGGGCGTCTTGGATTTCTACGACGCGATCCACCTGGTGCGGCAGCGCGACCTGCGGGCTCAAGGTATCGAGGTGAATGACCACTTCGCGGCTATAGCTCGCATCGGCGTCCGGCTCGACCGCATGGAACGGCCCCACCGCTCTG
>DATHCE010000283.1:0-15355 GCA_035319685.1 Bryobacteraceae bacterium
GCGAGCTGGAGGCGAACAACTACACCGGGATCGGCATCAGCTGCGGCGGCGGCTTGTGCAACGTCTGCCTGTCTTATCTGACCGTGCCGGTTCTGAGCTTCAGCATTCCCAAGGCCGGCGATTTCATCGATTCGAACGCATCCACAGTGACCGGGGAGCGCGCGAACCGCATCCGGCTGGTGAAAGAGGACTCGTTCCATTTCAACGGCTTCTTTGCGGACAAGATTCATCAGGTGATCGGCGTATACTACGACGACATGATCCGTTCGCTGGTCGGCGCGATGAAAGAAGCCTTCGCGCGCACGAAAAACATCCCGACGTTCCATCGTCCCATCCCGATGGTTCTGAGCGGCGGCACCACTACGCCTCCCGGATTCCGGGAACGCTTCGAAAAGCTCCTGTGGGAACAGGATTTCCCGATCACGATTTCCGAGATCCGGATGTCGTCGAATCCGCTGCACACAACGGCCAAGGGCGCCTTGGTGTACGCACTGAGCGATCTTTAAAAGAATCTGCCCGGGGCGAGCAAAAAAATCTTGCGAATCGCCGCCGCCGTGAGTCATATTAAAGTTCTGGGCGCACGTCCACATATGGGCTCGGGTCATTTACGGCTTTGGCGATGGCGGATCCGCAGATTCTGTACCTTACCGAACTGCTCGGCCTCAAGGTCTACGACCTTAAGGGACGCAGGATCGGTGTCGTCAAAGACGCTGCGCTGGTTCCACTTATAGACCCGGTCCGGGTCGATCGTTACCTGGTGGGCGGCGGCTGGACTTGGCTGACGGTGCGCCACGACCAGATCCGCTCGATCGACCTGGACGGCATTCGTCTGAAGGACGAAAACCTGACGCCGTATCACGCCGACGAGTACATGCTGCGCATGTCGCGCGACTTGCTCGATCAGCAGATCATCGATGCGCAGGGGCGCAAAGTGGTCCGCGTCAACGACGTTACCTTTGAACTGCGGCACGAAGCGGACGGCGATCGTTTGTGGGTGCTCGAAGTGGACATCGGCATCCGCAGCATATTCCGCCGCCTGTTGCAAGGCGTTCTTCCATCGCGGTGGGTGCGGCGCCTGCAAGGCGGAATTTCACCGCACTCGATTCGCTGGGAGTTCTGCAACATACTGGAGCCCGATCCACAGCGCCGTTTGCGCCTGAATATTTCCAACAAGCTGCTCGAAGAGATGCATCCAGCCGATCTGGCCGATATCGTCGAGGACCTGAGCCCGCAGGATCGCGAAGCGATTTTCGAGAATATCGACAGCGAAGTGGCTGCGGAAACGTTGACGGAAGTCGATCCCGACATTCAGGCGAGCATTCTCGAATCGCTCGAGACCGAAACGGCGGCGGACATTGTCGAAGAGATGGCGCCCGATCATGCGGCCGACGTTCTCAACGAACTCGAGGAACAGACCAGCGAAGAAATCCTCGAAGAGATGGAGCACGAGCCGAAATCCGAGGTGAAGGAGCTGCTCGAATTCGAGGAGGACACCGCGGGCGGCATGATGAACACGGAGTATATCGCGCTGAAGGAGGACGCCACCGTCGCCGATGCGCTCGCCGCGTTAAGGAACAATGAAGAGCTATTGGAGAATCTGAACACGCTGTTCCTCGTCGACCATCAGGATCGTTTAAAGGGCGCGGTTCCGCTGGCCCGGCTGTTCCTGCATGAGGGGCCGGTGCCGCTGAACACGCTGGCCTCGGAGACGCTGATCGAGGCTCCGGTCGGCGAGCAGCAAGAACGGGTGACGGAGCTGTTCGATAAATACAACCTGCTCGCGCTGCCGGTGGTGGACGAAGACGGCAAGCTCGCGGGCGTGATCACCGCGGACGACATCATTACCGTCCTCCGCCAGAGGTGATCTGTCCGGCGTTGGTGTTGAAGCCGATGCGATATTTCTTTTTCGGCTTCGGGGGCGTCATGAGCTGCTCAATGTGGCTCCAGATCGTCTGGATATTCGCGCCATGCGTCCGCTGAACGCGTTCCATGCGCGCCAGTCTCTCGAGGACTTCTTTGTTAGTGGCGAGAACCTCGCGGAGCTTGACGAACGCACGCATGATGGCGATATTTACCTGGATCGCGCGCTTGCTTTTGAGCACGCTCGACAGCATTGCTACGCCCTGCTCGGTGAAGACAAACGGCGCGTAGCGTCGCCCGCCCCAACTTGAGGTCACAATTTGTGACCTCAAGTTCAGCGCCTCTGTGGAGGCAAGCTGGAACATGAAATCTTCCGGAAAGCGGTCCATATTGCGTTTGACGGCCTGGTTGAACACCTTGGTCGAAACCTGATACAGCGCGGCGAGATCATGATCGAACATGACCTTGCTCCCTCGGATCAGATAAATGCGACTGCCGATCATTTCAACGGGCACTGGGAGATTCGATCGGGTTTTGCGTTTTCTGGTATTCGGCACGTGAAAATAGTGCCGTGGCGCGGAAACTAATCTCCGCAAAACTATATCTTTAGCAGGCGCGCTGCGTTTCCCCCGAGAATCGCGTCCCGATCTTGTTCGGATATGTCCAACGCACGGAGGCTTTCGAGCATCAGGCGCGGGCTCCCGATCTGGTGCGCATAATCGCTGCCGGCGACCAGGTGATCGGCGCCGGCGAAGGCAATGGCGAGGTTTAAAGCATCCGTATTGAAATTGACGGTGTCGTAGTAGAATTTCTTCAAATATTCGCTCGGCGGTTTTTGGATAATCGCACGGCATTCTTTGAACGCGCGGTGGCCGCGATCCAGGCGCTCCGCCAGATACGGGATTGCGCCGCCCAGGTGAGTCAGCACCCAGGTGATGTTCGGGTATTTTTCGGGCACGCCCGCGAACACCAGCTTCGATGCAGCGAGCGTCGTGTCGAATAGGAATCCGACCAGCGGCATGAGCCAGAAATCCGTCATCGCCTCGACGCTGATCGGGTGGGTCGGGTGAATATACAGCACCGCCTTCAGATCATTGGCGAGTTCATAGAGCGGAGTGAAGCGCGGATCCGCCAGCGCGACGCCGTTCACGTTGCTGAACAACATCGCTCCGCGCAAACCAAGCTGGCGGCAAGCCCGATCGAGTTCCTTGACCGATGCCGCGGGATCGTTCAAGGGAAGCGTGGCCAGCGCGCTGAATCGTCCGGGATGCGCCGCAATCCCTTCGGCGAACTCGTCGTTGACCAGCGCTGCAAGCCGCACGGCAGTCGCCGGCGATTCCACGTGCGTGCCTGGCGTCGTCATCGTCAGGACCTGCATGTCGATGCCGTGATCGTCGAGCATTTTACGGCGAACATTCAGATCGCGCTGGCCGGGCACCGCGATGTTGTAATCGCCCGGATAATGCAGGAGCGGGTTGCCATGATCGTCGATGGTAACCTCCACGGCGCTTTCTCCAGAGCGAAGCGCTTTGAGATATCCAGGCGGATAGTAGTGATTGTGAAAGTCAATAATGGGCATTTTTTCGAGATCTCAAGAAATAATAAACCGGCAAGCCGGCCGCGACAATCAGAAGGCCGATGGCGGATTCCTTCCAATCGGAAACAAGCTGATTTCCGACCACCAGGGTACATCCCAGCAGAAACACGAGACCGGTTGGCGTCGCGCGTTTTTCAAGCCGCATGAGGCCGATGGTCATCAACGCGAAAAACAGAAATTCGGTATAGACGACGCGCGTGAACAGGACGCGATAAGTTCCGGTGGCTACCAATGAGCTGGCCCAGACGGCCTGCGCGAGGATCGCGAGGTGGGGCGTTTGGAATCGCGGATGAGCGTTGCCCATCGCACGCCAGGCGAGCCCGTCCTGCGCGATCGCGTAATAGACGCGAGGCCCCGCGAGAACCGTTCCGCTCAGTCCGCCGAATGCGGAAATGAGGACCAGCACCGCAACCAACGCCGCTCCGCGCGAGCCCACCATCACGCTGGCCGCATCCGCGGCGACGTGCTGCGATTGGAGCACGGTGTTAAGCGGAAGAATCCGAAGATATGCGCCGTTCAGGGACAGATAACACACCGTCACAATGGTCATTCCGATGAACAGCGCGCGCGGGATGGTTTTCGGCGCGTTAATGGTTTCGCCCGCGGCGTAAGTGACCATGTGCCATCCGCCGAACGCGAACAGGCCCGCGCTGATGCCCAGCAGGAATTCGCGCATCCCGTGCGGTCCATTGACAACGGCGGAGTGCACTTGCGGCGGCGCGAGGATCGCCGCTGCGGCTAGAATTCCCGCAATCGCGGCCAGCTTGGCGATGGTGAACGCCGTCTGCACTCCGCTGCCTGCGCGGACGCCGAAATAATTGACGATCGAAAGCAGCAGAATGCAACCGATGGCGACCGAGCGCATTTCGAAATCGCTCATGGGAACCAGCACGGCTGCGTAGCGAGCGAAGACGGTGGCGATGGCGGCGATGATTCCGGAGTGCGCGCTCCAGAACATCGCCCAGCCCCACAGAAACGCGGCCGACGGCGAGATGGTTTCTTTCAAATAGACGTACACGCCGCCGGTTTTCGGAAATCGCGACGCCAGCGCGGCGGAAACCAGCGCGCCGGCGATGGACATGATTCCCGCTGCGGCCCATACGCCGAACATGGCTCGAGTGGTCGAGACGTGGCGGCTGACTTCGGAAGGCTGGACGAAAATCGACGCACCAATGATGATTCCCACCACCATCGCGGTGGCTCGAATCAGCCCCATGGAGCGTCGAAGCAAGAATTCAGTCTACACTGTCACGGGGTCGCGATCTTGCTTGCGTTGATAGGTTCCGGGGACAACACGAAACGGAATCGCCAGGCGATTCCATCCGTTGATGGCGATCACCGCCATCGTCAGGTTCACCAGTTCGCCTTCGTTGAACTCTTTCCGGACTCTGATATAAAGATCGTCCGGCACGTCGTTTCGCGTGATGTCGGTTACGGCTTCGGTCCATTCGAGCGCGGCTCGCTCGCGACCGGTGAAAAACGGCGTTTCGCGCCACACGCTCAGCGTGTACAGGCGCTGTTCGGTTTCGCCCCCGGCGCGCGCGTCCTTGGTGTGCATGTCGATACAGTAGGCGCAGCCGTTGATCTGCGATGCCCGCAGCCGCATCAGCTCGAGCAGGGATGTTTCGAGCCCCGATTCACGAACGAATTTTTCCAGTGCGAACATGGCGCGGCCCGCGGCGGGCGCGACCTTGGCGACATCCAGTCTCTGTTCCACAATTTCCTCCTGATTTCAGGATAGGGCGATTCGAGACTTGCGCTTGCGCGGCGCGGCCAGTTGATAACTGCCCTTCACCAGCTCCGCGATCTCTTCCCAATCAAGACGGCCCTTCGCGCGAATCGAAACCCATCCGTGCTGGCCGATATACGGAGTCTTATAAAATCGCGAATCCGCGAGAAAAATTCCCTGCTCCGATTTCGCGACCTTCAACGCGATGGCGGGATCGCCTTCCACGCCATGCCAGATGCAGAAGGACTTGCCGGTTCTTCCCTTGGGGACGCGAAACACGGGATGGCCGTGGATCACGGACTCTTCCACGTCCGGCAGGGCAAGGCAGATCTGTCTCAATCGTTCGATCACGTTTTCTTTACGAACCGCTCGATGCCGCGCTTCGCGTCATCGCTCATCCGCGCCAGAGCGTTTGCGTGCACGCCCGCCTCGATCGCGGCGTCGAAGCTCATACCGTCGATGTGATACAGCAGATTCTTGCTCAGGCTCACGGCTGATGCGGATTTCCGTGCCAGCGCGGTGAGGTAATCCTCGACGCTCGAATCGAATTCGGCGTCCGAATAGACGCGATTGATCAAGCCCACCGCGTGCGCCTGCACGGCGCTGATGACTTCGCCGGTGGTAATCAACTCGAAGGCTCGCTTCTCGCTGATGGAGCGGCGCAGAATCGCCATGACGATGGCGGGAATGAAACCGATCTTCACTTCCGGGTATCCGAACTCGGCGGATTCATTGGCGAGAATCAGGTCGCACGCCGTCGCCAGCCCGCAGCCGCCGGCCAGGGCGCGCCCACGCACCGCCGCGACCACCGGCCGCGGATGCCTCCGCATCGCCAGAAACACATCGGCGAGTTCGCGCGCCGACCCAAGATGATCCATAACTCCCGCTCCGGCGGCGCGATCGAGCGCGGCGAGATCCGCGCCCGAACAAAAATCCCGACCGGCTCCGGTGATCAGAACCACGCGGACGTTTTCGTCGCGCGCCGAATGCGCCAGCGCGTCGTTCAGCCCGCGGATCGACTCGGGATCGAGCGCGTTGCGCTTCTCCGCACGATTCAGGGTGATGCGCGCGATGCCGTTTTCGGCGCTATAGAGAATCAACGTCGATCTCCATCCGAAGAAGCGCGCTCGAATAGGTTTTGCCCTGCGGATCGGCTTTGAGCGCGAGCGTGCCTCCGCCATCGAGCGATTCGTGCAACAGAAAATTCAGCGCGCCGAGATTCGGCAGCTCGAAGCGATCCACGTTACCCAAACAAATTCCCCGGAAATGTTCTTTGACCCGTTCCGCCGTCACTTCCCTTACCAGAATCGGATAATACTCGGGCTTTCGCGCGATGATGCCGACGTTGGCAGTGTCGCCCTTATCGCCGGAGCGTGCATGCGCCAGCTCGATCAATTTTCGTTTTGCCATACCGTCACCTCGGGGGTCACTTCGCGTTTGGGGATCAGCGCCGGCCAATACGCCACGATTTCTTCGACGCGCGGACGCCCGCTGCCGAGCCCGGTCACCACCGGGGGACCGTTCAGCGCCAGCGGCGCCAGTTCCTTCGTGAATCGCTCGACCGCGGCGCGATCGTTCGAGCGCACGCCGATGCGCATCACCACCTCGGCCAGCTCAGGCTCGATTGCGGGCGGCGGCTCGGCCGATGGAATCCCGTGCGCGGCGTTGGCACCGACAAACTCGGTTCGAATTTCGTCGAATGTCAATCCGAGCCGGTCGAGTCTCTGGCGCAGAATCCGATCGGAGGCGCGCGCCTTCTGGTACGCGTCCGGCCAGGCGTACAACAGACTGCCGATCGCCTTGAATCCGGCCGAGTAGCTGATCGAAACCTTGTAGAATTCCGTTGCGGGACGCCCGCGAATTCCGGTGAATCGAACGCGGTCGGGCCCGGCTTGCTCGAGCTGAATGGTGGTGAAATCGGCGATGCAATCGGGCGTGATGTATTCGTGCGGATCGCCCATCTCGTAAAGAAGTTGCTCCTTCACCGACGCGACGCTCACGCGCCCGCCGGTACCGGCATGCTTGGTGATCGAAAACGTTCCGTCGGGCTCGCCCTCGATGATCGGATAACCGACGTCGGCGAGATTGGGGATGGTCTCCCAATCCATCTGGCAGTTTCCGCCGGTGCACTGCGCGCCGCATTCCACCGTGTGGCCGGCAATGGTGCCCGCAGCGAGTTTGTTCCACTCGTCGTTCCGCCATTTGTATTCGTGGATCATCGGCGCGAGCGCGAGGCCCGTGTCGGTGACGCGGCCCGTGATGACGATCTGCGCACCTTGCGCCAGCGCCTCGGCCACCGGAAATGCGCCAAAGTACACGTTCGCGCTTTGCACCTTCGCCCGAATGCTCGAAAGCGGCTCGCCCGTTTCCATGTTTTTCAACGCGACGCCGCGCGCGATGAAATCGTCGAGCCGGCTCATGATGTCGTCGCCGGCGACGGTGGCGACCTTGATCTCGATGCCCTGCCGCCGGGCGACTTCGAGCACGGCGTCGCGGCATGCCGGCGGATTCACGCCACCGGCGTTGGCGATCACGCGAATCCTCCGCTCCACCAGGTCGGGCAGAATCCGCGCGATCATGTCGACGAAGTCGCGCGCGTAGCCCGCTTTGGGATCACGCGATCGCTGCTTCTGCAGGATCGACATCGTGACCTCCGCCAGATAATCCAACGTCAGGTAGTCGATCGGCCCGCGCCGAACCTGCTCGACCGGCGCTTCGAGCGAGTCGCCCCAAAAGCCCTGCCCGTTCGCTATGCGAATCATATTTACTTCATTACGATAACTCGCGAGAACCCCTCGTCGACGGATGGCGGCTGCAATCGCGCGGCCATGCGCTCGATAACGTCGCCGGGCACAACTCGATGCCGTCTGCGATTGCGGCGCTGACATTCCTTCACCGGAACATCGAAAAAGACGGCCTCCACGCGGCATTTATAGAGCGCCGCAAGCTTGAAATACGGGCGCCGCTCCGCGCGCGTGAGATTGGTCGCGTCGATATAAGTGGCCGGGCGCTTCAATTCCAGCCGATGGCGAAGCAGGCTGCGCAGCACGCCGAACACGCGCGCGTGAATGGTTTGATTGGTGGCGTCGTCGGAAAGCAGGCGGCGGATTTCGTCGCTTGAGAGCGCATTCGCCCCCAACTTTTCCGCATAAGACGACTTGCCCGATCCGGGCAAGCCGACCAGCAAGACGATTTTCGATCTAGACGACGTAGCGCTCCGCCTGAATCAGGCGCGCCGCGATCTTGCGCCGCAGCGCGATCGCATCCACGGGCTCGTATTTCGTGAATCGCTTGAGCACCGCGAGATTGGTGCGCAGCGCGTCGCCCTCCGAGCACGCAGCCATCACCGTTCGCGCCGCCAAATCGATGGTATCCATCGCCTCACGCGAAAATACCGCCGCCATTTCCTTGGCGTTTTCGGCGTTCTTTCCGCTGCGCTCGATCTTCTGCGCGCGCAGCGTCGCCGATTCCATCGCATACCCATTCATTAGAATATCGGTGATGTTGGCGACGACTTCCTGATGCTCCTCGATCGCCGCGCCGTACTTCTGATACGCGACGCCCATCGCCAGCAGGCCTATCTTCTTGGCGTTCGCAACCATGTCGATCTCACCACCGAGCGCCGGTCCGCTCAGAATTTCCGATTGGAGCTTCTTCACCGCGTCAACCAGCGGCAGCGTGCCCTTCAGCGCGCGCTTCAGCATCATCCCCGTGGCGAGCAGCCGGTTGATCTCGTTGGTTCCTTCGAAAATCCGGTTGATGCGCGAATCGCGATACGCGTGTTCCACGGCGTAATCCTGATGGAATCCGTAGCCGCCGTGAATCTGCACGCCTTCATCGACCACGTAATCGAGCGTTTCCGACGCGAACACTTTGATGAAGGAGCATTCGGTGGCGAATTCTTCCACTGCCTTGAGCATCGCCGCGCCGGCGCCCGGCGAATCCCACGAAAAATTCTCGAGCTGCGCTTCGATGTCGCCGACGACGCGATAGGTCATGCTCTCGCTCGCAAACATGCGGATCGCCATTTCCGCAATCTTGTGCTGGATCATGCCGAACTCCGCGATCGATTTGCCGAACGCTTTGCGCTCCTTCGCGTACTTGATCGACACCGCAAGATCGTCGCGGCATCCGCCGTGCGCGAACGGCCCCAGCTTCAAACGGCCGAGATTCAGAATGTTGAAGGCGATGATATGTCCTCGCCCGATCTCGCCGAGCACGTTCTCCACCGGCACCTTCACGTTGTCGAGATACACCGCCGTGGTCGAGCTGCCCTTGATGCCCATCTTCTGTTCTTCTTTTCCGGGCGTAACACCGGGGTAAGCGCGCTCGACTAAAAACGCCGTGAACTTCTCGCCGCCGACTTTCGCGAAAACGGTGTACAGATCCGCGTAACCGCCGTTGGTGATCCACATTTTCTGCCCGTTGAGGATGTAGTGCTTGCCGTCAGGAGTGAGATCGGCCCGCGTCCGCGCAGCCAGCGCGTCCGATCCCGCCTGCGGTTCGCTCAAACAATACGCCGCGATCATTTCGGCGCTGGCGAGCATCGGCAGATATTTTTCCTTCTGCGCCTCGGTCCCGAACAACAGCAGCGGAAGCGTGCCGATGCCGGTATGCGCGCCGTGCCACGCCGAATACGAACCGTCGCGCGCCACGCCTTCGGCCACCACCATCATGGACGTGAGATCCATCTCCATGCCGCCGAATTTTTCCGGGATCACCACCGCCGTCAGCCCGAGCTCGGCCGACTTCCGCAGAATTCCGGCGGCCACCGCGTGCTGCTGATGGCGGATCTCCTCCAGATGCGGAGCTACTTCTTTGTTGAAGAATTCTTCGGTCGTCTTCGCGATGGCGCGATGCTCCGCCGTGAAGTCTTCGGGCGTGAATATTTCCTCCGGCGCGCGTTTCTCCAGTAAAAACGCCCCGCCTTTGGTTTTCGGAATCGCAACAGTTGTCGTCGCCATGTAGATTTCCTCTTGCCTTCCTCGATTGCCTCTCGCGCCTGGGCGCGCTATTGCGCCGTCAGGCGCTCAAAAATGCCGGCCGCTCCCTGCCCGCCCCCGATGCACATCGTCACCATGCCATAGCGGGCCTTGCGGCGATCCATTTCGCGAAGGATGGTCGCAGTCAGCTTCGCGCCCGTGCATCCGAGCGGATGGCCCAGCGCGATCGCTCCCCCATTTACGTTCAGCGTCTCCATATTTAATCCCGCTTCGCGAGCTACTGCAAGGGCCTGCACCGCGAACGCTTCGTTCAACTCGACCACGCCAATATCCTCAAGCTTCAAACCAGCGAGCTTGAGAGCCTTGGGAATGGCAACAATGGGTCCGATCCCCATGATCTCGGGTGGAACGCCGGCGGCCGCGAAACTGACGAAGCGGGCCTTCGGCTTGAGTCCCAATTCGCGAGCCTTTTTTTCCGACATGACGATCGCGGCTGCGGCTCCGTCGCTGGTCTGCGACGAATTGCCCGCCGTCACCGTCCCGGCCGCGTGAAACACCGGACGCAACTTGCCGAGCGCCTCGGTCGACGTATCGGCGCGCGGTCCTTCGTCTTTCTTGAACACCGTTTTCTGCGTCGATGGCTTGCCGTTCGCGATCGTGGTGGTCTCGATTTCGAGCGGAACAATCTCATCGTCGAACCTGCCTTCAGCCTGCGCATTCAGCGCGTTCTGATGGCTGCGATAGGAAAACTGATCCTGCTCCTCGCGGCTGATTCCGTATTTGCGATACACTTCCTCGGCGGTCAGGCCCATGCCCATGTAGATCTGCGGGATGTGATCCACCATCCACGGATTCGGCGCGAATTTGTTACCCGCCATCGGCACCAGGCTCATCGATTCCGCGCCGCCGGCAAAGATCAGCTCCGCGCCTCCCGACCGGATTTTTTCCGCCGCCATCGCGATCGCCTGCAAACCCGACGAGCAGAATCGATTGACGGTCACGCCCGGCACCGTATCCGGCAATCCGGCGCGCAGTGCGGCGACGCGCGCGACGTTCATACCCGATTCGGCTTCCGGATTGGCGCAGCCGAGAATCACATCGTCGATCTCGCCCTTCTGAATCTGCGGGTGGCGTTGGAGCAGTTCGTCGAACACGGCCGCGGCCATGTCGTCCGGTCGCGTATTTTTGAGCGTCCCGCGCGGCGCCTTGCCCACCGCGGTGCGCAGACAATCGACAATGACGGCTTCATTCATGATTTAATTCCTTAACGGTTTTCCCGTCTTCAGCATGTACTGCATGCGCTCCTGCGTCTTTTGATTTCCGCACAGGCTCAGGAACGCCTCGCGCTCCAGGTCGAGCAGGTATTGCTCGCTCACCAGCGGCTCGCCCGTCAAACGTCCACCGCTCAAAACGTTCGCGAGCTTTTCCGCGACCACCACGTCGTAATCGGAAATATATCCGCCCTGCCGCATGGTCCACGCGCCCAGCTTTAACAGCGCGAACGCGCCCTCGCCGCCGACTTTAATGTCATTCCGCGGCGTCCCGGGCCGGTAATCGCGCGCGAGCGACAGCGCCAGCTCCTTCGCATCCCCCACCAGACGATTCGGGTTCATCGACACGCGATCCGACGCTGTCAGGAACCCAAGCTGCCGCGCTTCTTCGCCGCTCGAGGAAACCTTGGCCATCGCGATCGTCTCAAACGCGCGTCTGGTATCGCCCAGCCGCAGCAGCATCTCCTTGCATCCGCCGCCGCCGGGGATCAGACCCACGCCGACCTCCACCAATCCCATGTAGGTTTCGGCCGACGCCTGAATCCGCGCGCAGTGCAGCGGAATCTCGCAGCCTCCGCCGAAGGATCGCGCAAATGGCGCGGCCACCACCGGCTTTTTCGCGTACTTCATCGCCATGTTGACCTGCTGGAAACGATGAATCGCCCCGGCGAGATCATCCCACTCGCCCTCCTGCGCGGCCAGCAGCGCCATCACCAGGTTCGCGCCGACGCTGAAATTTTCGCCCTGATTGGCGACCACCATCGCGTCGAAATTCTTCTCCGTCTCATCGAGCGCGGCATGCAACATGCCGAACTGATCCTCGCCGAGCGCGTTCATCTTGCTGTGGAACTCGACACACAAAACGCCATCGCCCAAATCGATGAGCGATGCTCCCGCGTTCTGCTTCACCACGCTACGCGCGCGCTTGATGTCGGAGAGAACGAGCAGCCCCGGCCGTTCCTCCAGCTTCTGATACGTCGTCGAGACCAGATCGAAATATTCGGTGCCCGGATTTCCGCCGGAATCGGCGAACCTGTAGAGCGATGCCGCGTCGGCCCTCCGCATGTTCTCGATGCTGGCCGGTATTTCGCGCTGATCCCGTTCCAGGCGCAGGCAGACGTCCTCAAACCCAAGCGCATCCCACAACTCGAACGGCCCCAGCTTGTGCGCGTAGCCCCAGCGCATTGCGCGATCGATCTCGACGATCCGGTCCGAAATTTCGGGGACCCGTTCCGCCGAGTACAGGAACAGATCGCTGTAAAGCTGCCATAGGAAGGCGCCGACGCGATCGGTGCCCTTCACCAGGGAGCGCAAGCGCTCGCCCAGATCCTCCTTGTTGATCACCGCTTCGGCCGAGGGAAACTTTACCTTTGCCGCCGGATGATATTCGAGCGTCTTCAGATCTATCGCGTGGATTTCTTTGTCCTTGCCGACGCGTTTATAAAACCCCTGGCCGGTTTTGTCGCCCAGCCATTTGCGCTCCAGCATCGCCTTCTGCGTTTCGCTCATCAGAAACCGGTCCCGCCAGGGATCGTCCGGTACCGCGTGATACAAATTGGTGCCGACGAACGCCCACACGTCCAGACCCACCAGATCGAGCAGCCGGAAGCTCGCGCTGTTCGGCAACCCGATCAGCGAGCCGGTGATCGCGTCCACTTCTTCGACGGTGTAACCGCCCTCGGTGGTGATCTTCTGAATCGTGCCGCCGAAAAAGCTGCCGATGCGATTGGCGATAAAATTCGGCGTGTCCTTGCAGGGCACGACGCCCTTGCCGAGGCGCCGGTCGGCGAAGGTCGAAACAAATTCGAGGATCGCGGGATCGGTATCGGCGCCCGGGATCACTTCGAGCAGGTGCAAATAGCGCGGCGGATTGAAAAAATGCGTGCCCAGAAAATGTTTCCGGAACGCCCCGGAAAATCCCTCCGAAATCTGGCGCAGCGGGATGCCGCTGGTGTTGGTGGAGACGATCGAATCGGGCTTGCGCAGCGCCTCGACCTTCTTCCAGAGAGATCTCTTGATCTCGAGATTCTCGGTGATGGCTTCGATGATCCAGTCGCACCCGCCCACCTTATCGAGATCATTATCGAAACTACCCGTAGTTATCATCGACGCCGCGGAATCGACAAAGAATCCGCCGGGCCGCTGTTTTGCCGCGGTTTCGACGCCTTTTCGGGCGAGTTCCGGGGTCACATCGAGCAAAACCGAAGCAATACCGGCGTTGGCAAAATGGGCCGCAATCCGGGACCCCATTGTGCCGGCTCCGAGGACGGCAACGCGTTCAATAGTTCGCATGTTTATCTCAAATACCACAGTTTAGCAACTTAACACTGTTCAGTACGGACGGTTTCGTGCGGACTGGAGCTCAGCGCCCCTGCCAGCAAGGCGGCCGCTTCTCGAGAAAGGCCGTAATGCCCTCCTGGGCATCGTGAGCCGCAGCGTTCATCGACATGACCTCTTTCGCGTACGCGTAGGCGCGAGGCTGGTCCAGCTCGATTTGCGCATAATAGGCCTGCTTGCCGATCGCGACCGTCAACGAGCTGCGCCCCGCGATGTCGCAAGCGAGCTTGCGCGTCTCACCGGCGAGCGCTTCGGGCGCGACCACACGATTCACCAGGCCCCAATCGGCCGCGGTGTCCGCATCGATCATCCGCGCGGTGAGCAGCATCTCCATCGCGCGTTTCCGCCCGACAGCGCGCGTCAGCGCGACCATCGGCGTCGAACAGAACAAGCCGTTGGTCACGCCCGGCGTCGCGAACTTCGCCTCCGAGCTGGCTATGGCCAGGTCGCACGTGGCCACCAGTTGGCAACCCGCAGCCGTCGCGATTCCCTGCACCTGTGCGATCACCGGCTGCGGAATCGACTGGATCTTCGTCATCAGTTGCGTGCAGACGTCGAACAGATGCCGGTATTCGCGGATGTTCCCGTTGACGAGCTCGTTCAGATCGTGGCCGGAGGAAAATACCTTGCCGGCAGCTTGCAGGATAACGACTCGCGCATCGGAAGCGGCGATTTTATCCAGACAATCAATGAGCTCGAGCATGAACTCGAGCGACAGGGCATTGCGTCGCTGCGGACGGTTCAGGGTGACGACGGCGAGCGAACCTTCACGCTCCAAGAGAAGACACAAATCCATGCTCCCACTATAACCCCGCTCTCACTATAACTCCGGAGCGCGGGTAGTGCGATAAATCTGTGTCCCTCCGACTTGAACGTCAACAGCACTTGCTGTTACGGTTGAGGCATGTCGCAGGAACATGACCTCGAAAAACTGCTTGTAACTCTCCGAAAGGCTCTGTCGGCACCGCCCGAACAAATGAAAAGGTTGGTCGGCGACGCGATCCAGCAGACTGAGCACCTGAAGGCGTCGATGAAAAAAGCCGCCGTCGGGCGCGGTCGGAAAGGCGGCAAAAAGACCGCAGAGCGAGGGCCGGAGTACTTCAAACAGATCGCCGCAATGCGTAAGAAGCACGCTGGCGGAAGACCAAAAAAAGCAGACCGATAAAAACGGTTAGAATAGCCTCTTTCAGACAGCGTAGCGAGCCTGATGGACTATCCTCCCGGATTTCCAGATGATCTAAAACCGCCAGTCGAATCCGCCCTGGCCAGCGAGGAAATCGCGTTCACACAAGCCCGGAAAGAAGCGAGGACTTGGCATCCAGATGTAGTCGAGACTCTAATAAAGCGCTACATCAGGAGGGTGATGCTGGTGTTCGCGGACTCAGCGTGCCGCGCTGTCGAAAAAGGCCGATGGAACGGCGATGACTTCAGAAAGGCGTTCGATAAATATCTTCGCAGTTTGACTCAGTACGTCTGGACAAGAAAACATCCCAGGCCATGGGATCAAGCGGCGATGATCGACCTCAGCCGTGGCGCACTTACGGGCATTGAGGAATCAGAAGAATGGCTCGCGATTCAGGACCGACTGCGGACAGCCGCTCGCGGTGTCAATGCATCG
>DATHCE010000284.1:0-24995 GCA_035319685.1 Bryobacteraceae bacterium
GGGGCTTGTGGACGCGCTTCCCGTTCAACAAGATCGGCAAGCCCCGCCAGCGATGGCGGGGTTGAAGGGCGAGTTTTCATACAGATGATGGCGGGGTTGGATCCCGCATCCTAGATCGCTGCCGCGAGCCTTTCGTAGGTCGTATCCAAATCCTCGGGCAAAACGCGGGTCTCGCCGATCGAGGTCATGAAGTTCACGTCGCCGGTCCATCTGGGCAGAACGTGCATGTGAATATGGCCCTCAATGCCGGCTCCCGCGCCTTTGCCGATGTTGAAGCCGAGGTTCAACCCGTCCGGACGATACACTTTGCGCAGCGCCGTCTCCATGCGCTGCGCGAGCAGGATCATCTCCTGAAGCGCCGCCGGCTCGGCCGCTTCGAGCGTCGGGACGTGCGTATAGGGGGCGATCATCAGATGGCCGCTGGTGTATGGGAACGCGTTCAGCAGGACGAAATTGCGCTCCGCGCGCAATAAAACGCGATTGGTTTTATCGTCCGATGCCTGGTGCGCCGCGCAAAAAATGCAGCCGGCGCCGCTACTCGCCGTCGAAACGTAGCGGTATCGCCAGGGGCTCCAGAGATGATCCATTCCCGCTCGGGGGACTAACCGTGCGCAGGCTCCGGCGGCGGGATGCCGGCCGCGGGCGTGCCCGTTTCTTCGTTCACCAGATCCTTCAATTCCTTGCTCGGCTTGAAATAGGGAATGCGCTTGGCCGGAACTTCGACGCGCGCCCCGGTCTTGGGATTGCGCCCCACGCGGGGCTGCCGCTGGCGGGTGCGGAAGCTCCCGAAGCCGCGAATCTCGATCTTGTCTCCGCCCCGGAGGGCTTTGACGACGCTGTCAAAAATCGCCTCGACGATAACCTCCGAGTCCTTCCGGGTCATCTCGACTACGCGCGAGACTTCTTCGATCAATTCCGCCTTGGTCATCTTTCCCCTTTTCCTCGTAAACTCATGGCTTCTTCAATGGTCATGGTCGCCGCGGCGGCCTGGCGCTGATAATCCTCCAGGCGCGTGCGCTCTTCTTCCTCGGCCACGGCCCGCAGGCTCAGGCCGATCTTCTTTTCCGCCTCGTTCATCTTGATGATCTTGAAATCGTACTCGTCGCCGATCGGAAGCGGCGAATCCGAGGAAGCCGTGCGATCCGGCATCGGCGGAATTTCCGATTTGTGGCACAGCGCTTCCACGCCCGGCGCGAGCTCGACGAAGACGCCGAACGCCGCCACGCGCTGGACCCGGCCGCGCACCAGGTCGCCGACCTCGTGGGACCGGAAAAAGCTCTCCCACGCATCCGGCTGCAATTGTTTTACGCCCAGCGACAAGCGCCGGTTGGGCGCATCGATGTTCAGAATCACGGCCTGCATGATCTGGCCCTTCTTCAGGACCTCGGAAGGGTGCTTGACATGCTTGGTCCAGGACAGATCGGAGACGTGGATCAATCCGTCGACGCCTTCCTCGATCTCCAGGAACGCCCCGAAGTCGGCGAGCTTGCGCACCCGGCCTTCCACCACCGACCCGATGCTGTAGCGCTGGCCGACCGTGGTCCACGGATCGGCTTCCAGTTGCTTGATCCCGAGCGAGACGCGGCGCTCCCTGGATTTGACTTCAATGACCACCGCTTCCACCTGATCGCCGACCTTCACCACCTTGCTCGGATGCTTCATCCGGCGGCTCCAGGTCATTTCGGAGATGTGGATCAGGCCCTCGACGCCCGGTTCGATCTCGACGAAGGCGCCGTAATCGGTGATGCTCATCACGCGGCCGATCACGCGGCTGCCGCGCGGGCATCGCTCGGGCAGAGTCTCCCACGGGTCCGGCGTCAACTGGCGCAGGCCGAGCGAGATGCGCTCCTTGTCGCGATCGAATTTCAGAACTTTCACCGTGATTTCGTCGCCGACGCGCACCACTTCGCTCGGATGCGTCACGCGGCCATGGGACATATCGCTCACGTGGAGCAATCCGTCGATGCCGCCCAGATCCACAAACGCGCCGTATTCGGTCAGGTTTTTCACCACGCCGGGAACCACGGCGCCCTCGAACAGATGCTCGAGCGCGGTGGTTTTGCGCGCCTGCATCTCTTCCTCGATCGCCATTTTACGCGACACCACGACGTTGCCGCGTCTCCGGTTGATTTTCAGAACCTTGACCGGAATGTCCTGGCCGATGAACTGATCCAGATCGTGAATCGGACGCGTATCGATCTGCGATCCGGGCATGAACGCCGGCACTCCGACGTCCACCATCAGGCCGCCCTTGGTGCGCTCCATTACGCGGCCGGAGACCAGCAGTTGCTCGCGCATGGCGCGCTCGAGCGTGTCCCAGATGCGCAGGCGGTTGGCTTTCAGGAACGACAGAAGCACGTAGCCTTCCGGCTGCACGCCGTGCCGGTCGATCATGACGTCGATGGTGTCGCCCGCTTTGACGGCGACGGTTCCATCCGGCTGGCGAAGCTGCTCGATCGGCACGACGCCTTCGAGCTTATAGCCGATGTCGACGATCACTTCCTGCGGCGTGACTTTAACGACGTGGCCCTGCAGCAACTCGCCCTCTGAAGGAGGAGCGAGATGGCTGTAGTCCTCAATGAGATGCTCGAGGTCTTCTTCAACGGAGAAGTTTACGTCGAGATCCCTCTCATGTGCACTGCCCGCCATGCCCCAAACTCCGACAAACCGTTGAAGATTCAGTATCTTCAGAACTATAGCCGAGCCTGAAGTCCTTGTCAACTCGCGTCTGGCTAAGTCCACTTTATCAAACTCCGCATGAGCGAGGGGGGCGCGCAGGAATCGTCTCCCGATCTTCCATCGAGCGTCGACAGGATCAAAGGCAAACAAACATGTGCCGTAGTAGACTTCGGAACAGAGGCCAATTATGTCCATTCGTCCCGTGAAGCGGCTGATCAAATCCAAGCCGACGCTTGAAGGAGCGGGTGTGCACTTGCGGCGTGCGTTCGGCTTCGGCAACACTTCCGATTTCGATCCTTTCCTTCTGCTCGACGATTTTCGCAACGATATTCCGGAGAATTACCTGGCGGGATTTCCGTGGCATCCGCACCGGGGCATCGAGACCGTCACGTATGTGCTGGCCGGGACCGTAGAACATGGCGACAGCATGGGAAATCACGGCGCTATCGCGGCCGGCGACGTGCAATGGATGACCGCCGGCAGCGGGATCATTCATCAGGAAATGCCCAAAGGCGACGCGGAAGGCCGGATGCACGGCTTTCAGCTCTGGGCCAATCTGCCGTCGTCGCTCAAAATGACCCCGCCGCGCTATCAGGAGGTCAAAGCGCCCGATATTCCGATGGTCACCGACGACGACGGCACGCACGTCCGCATCGTGTGCGGATCGTTCTGGGGCCGGCGCGGCCCGGTGGATGGAATCGCCGCGGATCCGATGTATCTGGACGTTTCGGTTCCTCCGCGAGCGCGAAAAACGCTGCCGATCGAAACCACGCGCCACGCGTTCGCTTACGTATTCGCGGGGGACGGCAAATTTTGCAATGCTTCAGGACCGCTGGCGGTCCCGACGGAATCGGTGGGCTGGGCGGACACGACGCCTCCATCGGATGCCGATAACCGGTCGCTGGTGCTGTTCGACAATGGCGACGAACTGTCGGTGGAAGCCGGCGAGGACGGCATCCGGTTCCTGTTATGCTCCGGGAAACCGCTTCAGGAGCCGGTGGCGTGGTACGGACCGATCGTCATGAACACGCAGGAGCAGCTCCGCCACGCGTTCGAGGATCTCCAGCGGGGGACCTTTCTCAAGAGTTGATTATTGCGGAATCCCGATGGGCCGGTCGGTGTGAAAATATTTCTTGTACGCGGCGATCCAGTCCTGCGCGAGCTCGCGCTGCGCCGTTTCGAGATCGAGATCTCCCGCACAGACCATCTCGCGCATGTGCTCCTCCAGCGCGTCCTTGACATGCGCGTTCCAAACCGTTGACGAGTACGACTGAGGCCATAGATTGCGGATATCGTCCGAGCCGCCGAGCGCCGGCGTGATCAGGTAATCCACTTCATAGGCGCGCGCGTCGGCGTTGGAAATTCCGTAGGCTTCAAATACGCGGCGGCGCAGCGACACCGGAACCGGGCGATTATTGGCGCGCTCGGTCGAGCAGACCTGTTCCCTGCTGAGCAGAACCACCGCGCCGGGGGTGAGATTGGCGCGGGGCGCCGCGAAAACGACGCTGCCCGGCCTGCCGACGCCGACGGTCAGGTACAAGGCGGTCGACAAACCGATCGCCGCGAGCGATGCCGCCGCAAGCATCCACGATTTCGAGCGTCGAGAGCTTTCCGCTCCGGACTCGGGGAGTTGCGCGAGCCGCGCTTTCAGCATCGCCTGGGGACCGTCGGCCGGCGGCAATTTAGCGTCCAGAGTTTCCTGGCGAACGCGCGCAAAATCCGAGGCCGCATTTTCGAGCGAGCGCAAACGCGCGCGGCAGGTCGGGCAAGCCGCCAGATGGGACCGGATTCGCCGGGCGTCACGCCCGGACGCTTCGCCATCGGCCAATTGAAGAAGTTCCTGATCCGACAAGTGAAATTCTTCGCGTTGCATATTTTCACCGTTGCACTTTAATGCTCCACGTTACCGTTCCGCGGCGCGGGCGATCCGCGCCATCGATCGAGCCAGAGACATGGAAACCGCGCCCAGCGACATCCCCAACACCTGCGCGATTTCCCGATAACGAAGCCCTTCCGCGCGCAAATCGAGACAAGCGCGATCCTGCTCGGGAAGCGCGCCCACCACGGCGAGGATCCGCAGATTTCTCTGGGCGCTCAAGAACTGATCCTCGGGATTGGGAGACGGATCGGCGAGCGCGGGCAGTTCGCCGCGCTCCTGAGCGCGCTCCCGACGCCGCAATCCGAGATTGTGAGCCACGCGAAACACCCAGCCCCGCAAATTCCGGCGCGACTTGCCGGCACCGAGGTGCTGGAACAAGGCCAGAAAAACCTCCTGAGCGATCTCCTCGGCATCGTGAATTTCCAGGCCGATTCCGGCCAGGTATCGCAAAACCGGGTTGCGCCAGGCCGTGAACATTTCCATCACTTCCTGTTCGAGCGCGTCCCTTTCGCGGTCCATACGGCTCAGTGATGGGCGCGCCATATTCCCAGCGCGCCCGGTTTCGCCGGCGCGCTCCGTCCGCAAAATCGTTACCGCATCCGCCATCGCTATCAAGTCTAATTCCTCAAAACGTAAATCGCATCCCTCCGAAAACGTTGATGGGAGCCCCTGGCGCGAAAAAGGTGGTGGTGCGGATGGGATAATTTCCACCCGTTTCCGGAAACGGCTGCGCGACGAACGCTCCGCTGTTGTCGAAAGGCGTCGGCCCCAACTGCGCGGCCGAATAATAATGATGATCGAGCAGATTGTTGATTTCGACAAAAAGCCGCAGGCGGCGCAGCACCTGATAATGCGCGCCAAAGTTGAGCACGCCGTAACCGGGCGAGTATCCCGGCCCGAGATAATATACGCCGTCGGGCTGGTCCTGATTGTTTTCGTTGCCGCGAGCAAACGATCGCCCCGCGGCGACGAAATCGAGGTCGAGCGAAATTTTCCGGGTCACGTCAAAATCGCCGTACGCCTTCAGCATATTTTGCGGGATCAGCGGAATCCGGTCGCCGGGTTGAATCGCGATGTTTCCGCTGGCATCGGCGGAACTGTTGTCGCCGCCGTTGATGACCTCGGCGCTCTGATAGGTCGCATTGAGACGGTTGTATCCGCCACCCAGAGTGAGCCGCCGAATCCGCCCGCTCAGGTTCGCTTCCGCGCCTTCGCGCCGCGTCTGGCCGAAATTCGCGAAATATCCGAAGCCGGTCTGCGGAGAGGCGACGAACAGAAGATCGTTATGATTTTCGCCGCGAAACCAACCGGCGCTCCAGCGCAGATGACCTTCGTCCGCCGATCCGCGAGCGCCGAGATCGACGGTTCTGGTCACCACCTGCTTCAGCGGCGGATCGCTGACCAAAGCGTTCGGCAGATTGCAAGGATAATTCGGGTCGGCGCAGCCCAGTTCGATGGCCGTGGGAGCGCGGCTGCTCTCGCTGTAGCTCGCGTACACGTTGAGCCATCCCCATGGCGCGTAGGTCAATCCGGCGGCGGGATTGAATCGCCCGAAAACGTAATCGCCATTAAGCGATCCTCGAGCCGGAAGATCGGGCGGAAGACGATCGGCATTGTCGATCGCGGTCCGGTTGTATCGCCCCGAAACGGTGAGGTTCCACTTCCCGCCGAGCGACAGCGTATCGGCCGCGAACACGCCGGGCGTGCCGATCAGCCCGTGGAGATTCACACGCGTATCCACCGGAACGCCGCCCGAGCTGGTCGAGCCGTCAGCGAACGCGTCCACCGGCGTGACGGTGATCCGGTCGGCGTTGAGAAACCCGAATTGCGAGAATTGCTGGAACGTCATGCTGCTTCGATCCCACGCGGCGCCGATGGTCAGGTGATTCGTCTGGCCGTGCGGCGACGTGAGCCAGGTTGCCTGCCCGGCGGCTCCGTAGTTGTTCTCTTTCGTATAGGTGCGCGTGATGATGCCGGTGCAGGTGTCGCTCGGGTCGGCTTTTTCCAGGGCCTGCGCGATGCAGAGCCAGGATGGAAACGGCTCCGTCGCCGCGCTGCCGGTGACCGGAAAACCGGAATATCCCGCCGCGGTGAGCGCCTGAACATCGGCCGCGCTCAAATCATACAGCGGTTGATCGAACGAGTTGGAATTGATATCCGCATTGTCGGTATCCGAGCGGATGTAGCGGAAATACGCGTTGCCGGAGATTTTGAGACGGCTGGTGACGGCGTGGCTTGCGGTGAAGTTCCACGACGGCGAATGATTCCAGGTAATGTCGGGAATGCTGTACACGCTCGCATAATTTTGCTCAAGAAAACGAAAATCCTGCGTTCCATTTCCCGTCAGCCAATTGTCGGCGTAACCGAAACTCATCGCCAGCGCTGTTTTTCCATGCGACCAGGCGAGCTTGGCGAACGATTGCCGGACCTCGGACGGCGAATCCTGGCGCCATCCGTCCTCGCGATACAAATTTCCCGCAACATACCAGCTCCATCCTGTTTTTGAGCTGGCGCCGCCATGCTCGAACTCGGCCGCGCGGCGTCCGTACATTCCGCCGGTCACTTCGATCGATGTTCCCGGATAACTCGCGCCATCCTTGGTCTGAATCGACACCGCGCCGCCGAGCGTGTTCAGCCCGTACAAAGGATCGGAGCCCGGCATCAGCGCCACTTCCTGGATCGCGATTTTAGGAATCAGGTCCCAGGCGACAATGTCGCCGAACGGTTGATTTTGGCGCACGCCGTCCATGTATACCGAGAGACCCTCCGGCGTTCCGAGCAACGGCGACGCCGTGTATCCGCGATAATTCACGTCGGGCTGAAACGGGTTCTCCTGGTTCTCATTGATGTTTACGCTGTTGAGGCGGCGATTCATCAGATCGGCCAGATCGAGCGAGCCGCTATTTTCGAAGTCGCGCGCGCCGGCGGTTTGGACCGGAGCCGCAATCTGATCGATCGATAAATCGCTTCCGGCGAGCGGCGTGGTCGCGACCACCTCCACTTTATATGCCTCGGAACGCAACGCCAGCTTGACGACACGCGTGACCGGCGACGAGGATTTGATATCGATAGAAATAGTCTGCGCGGCGAATCCCGCCTTGGCGATCTGAATCGCGTAACGCCCGAAGGCGAGCCCGGAAAAGCGGACCGCGCCTTTATCGTCGGTTTCAAACGAACGTTCCTCGCCGGTGGCGATGTTTTTTAACTTGCCGGAAACTCGAACGGCGGCGCCGGACGGATCGTTTACCTGAAGGCGGATCTCGCCCGACGGGCGCTGGGCGTAGATCGCCAGCGGCATGACGATCGCGGCGCAGAGAAGCCGGTACACACATGAATATTCCGGCCGCTGCCGTTTTGTTCAAGCTTTTTTCGACTTGCTCTATTCGCTGGGATGAAAAGGCGTGGAAGGATCTCAACTTGCGGTCCATCGAGTTAGATTCGAGTGGAGTGATCTTTTGATTCGCCCCATAGAGATTTTCGATTGGACCGATCCAGCGGGAACCCGTATGCTCGATTATGGCCAAATCCTGCCCAGTCATCAGCGCAACGGCCGAAGGCGCCTCGGACCGTACCATTTTGCGCCGCGTCAGCCAGATAATTAGCTCGGAATTGTCATTGAATGAAATGCTTGGAGAAATCGTGGGGCTCGCCGCTCAGGTTACCGGTTGCGATGCCTGCCTGGTGTATCTGGTCGAGGAAACCAGCGGAGAATTCGTGTTGCGCGCCTCGCTGGTGCCTCACAACACCGATCTCTCTAACTTCAGAATGAAAATGGGCGAAGGCGTTACCGGTTGGGTCGCCGAACATCAATCGCCCGTCGCGCTTTCCTCTAACGCGTCTTCCGACGCACGATTCAAACTGTTCCCCGCGCTGATCGAAGACACGTATCAGGCGTTCCTGTCGGTGCCCTTGGTGAACAAAGCCAGGACCATCGGAGTGATTAACGTTCATCATCGCCAAAGGCATGAGCACGGGCCGGAAGAGATCGACACGATTTCCTTCATCGGCGAGCAGATGGGCAGCGCGATCGCGAAAAATCTGCTCGAAGAGGAAAACACCCGGCTCTCGGAAGAGACCGCGGAGATGAAAAGCCAGCTCGAAACGCGCAAAGCGGTGGAGCGCGCCAAAGGCATCCTGCAACAGCGTCTGCACGTGACCGAAGAAAATGCGTATTTGAGGCTGCGCAACGAAAGCCGCCGCTTGCGTCGTCCGATGAAGGAGCTGGCGGACGCGATCATTCTTTCCGAGTCGATGAGCCGGGGCGATTCCGAAGGCGCGCGGCGCGAGTAAATCCGATGCCGGATGAAGTGGTCGAATCTCTGATCCTCGATTTTCTGGAGTGGCTGTCGGAACGGGACAGAAGCTACGAGGAAGTGATGGAGGCCTGGCGCACGTCGTGTCCCAAACTTCCGGTTTGGGAAGACGCCAACGACCGGAGACTGGTCTACCGGGAGGAAATCAACGGGCGAAGCATTGTCAGGCCTACGGCGGCGGGACTCGCCCTGCTGGAGCTTCGCAAATCCAAGAGTTGATTTCCAGCAGCTAAAATAGAATTGAGCCGTGCAACTTCGCGATCGATTCATGGTGGCCCTGGGACTCACCGCGCTCATCGTGGGCGTCGTTTCCTTCTTCTATCCGTTCGGCCGCCAATTTAATCCGTGGCTGTTGTTCCTGCTCGCCGCGCTGCTGGGATTGCGATTCGCCGTCCGCCGCCAGAAAATCAAGCGCGATCAATTGATCAAGGAAGTTCCGCGCCGTCCGTTGGGCCTCGGCGACGACGAAGAGTAGCGGAGCCTCGTGGCGATAAGCCGTGTTCGGGTCCGCGCAACCCCGGCATGACGAGTCTGTGTGAAAACCGCGATTTGCCCCCGGCATGACTGCCGGGGCTTGCTCGGCCCTTGCCGCTCAACGGCATCGTCAAGCCCCGCCAGTGATTGGCGGGGCTCTTCCCGTGCAGCGCGCATTTCCGGGGCGAATTTGCGACTCGAGTACGCTAGCGCGCGAAAATGAAGCGGCCGCGCCGGGGATCCGCCGCGCCGTTCAGCACGCCGTCCTTCACCAGAATCACCACCGGAGCCGACGTGTTGCCCCACTCGTCGGCGAGCTGAATCTTATGCCCCATCGAATCGAGCTTCTTCACCGTCGCCAGCGGAATTCTTCCCTCCAGGCTCACCCGGCCCGGCGTAAACTCGTGGTAGTCGAACGACGCATAAAAGTGGTCGGACTGAAATCGGGGAGCCTCAACCGCCTGTTGCGGCGTCATCCCGAAGTCGAGAATATTCAGGAGCACCTGCAACAGGGCCTGGTCCTGATTGTCGCCGCCGGGCGTCGACATGGCGATGTAAAGCTGGCCGTCCTTGGTGACGATGGTCGGGCTCAGCGTGACCCTCGGCCGTTTTCCCGGCGCCAACTGGTTGGCGTGCCCGGCGGTCAGCACAAACGAATCCATCCGCACCGATAACGGGATGCCGGTGTCGCCCGCGATAACCGACGGCAGCCACGCGCCGCTGGGCGTCACCGAAACTCCGTTGCCGAATTTGTCGACCACGTCCACGCAGGTCGTGTCATGCGGGTCGCCGGAGCCGTTTCCCTGGGTCATCGGCGCCGATGTTCCCAGTTTTCCGGGACGGCTCTCGAGCGATGCGTGATCCGGGTCGATCAGTTTTCTTCGCTCCGCCGCATATTTTTTCGACAATAAAATTTCTTCCGGAATCTTGCTGAATTTCGGATCGCCGTAATACCGGTCGCGATCCGCGAACGCGAGTTTCACCGCTTCAATCAACGTGTGCAGATACTCCGGGCTGTTGTGGCCCATCGATTTCAGGTCGTAGCCTTCGAGAATATTCAACGCCTCCAGCATCACCGGACCTTGCGTCCAAAATCCCGGCTTGTGGACGGTGTATCCGCGATAGGTGGTGGTGCGCGGCTGGTCGAGCTCGGCCTTAAAACTGGCCAGGTCCTGGTAAGCGATCAATCCGCCGTTCGATTGGCTAAAATCGGCGATTTTTTTCGCGATGGGGCCTTTATAAAAATAGTCGTGCACGGCCTGGATTTTCGCGGCGCGATCGCCCCGAGCTTGGGTTTCCGCCGCGGCCATCTCGCGAAGCGTGCGAGCCAGGTCCGGCATGTGCACCATCTCGCCGGGCTTGGGCAGCGTACCGTTGGGAAAATAAAATTTCATCGATGTCGGGAAAAATTTCAGGTTGCGCTCGTACATCGACAAGTACTGCGAGAAAATTTCGGGGATCGGAAATCCGTCGGCGCGCTCGATGGCCGGCGCGGCCACCTGCGCGAACGACATGGTTCCGTATCGAGCGAGCGCCAGCAGCAGGCCGTCGACCATACCGGGCGTGATCGCCGCGCGAATGCCCACGCCCGGAATGGGGGGAATGGCGCGACCCTCTTCCCAATCTTCGGGCTTGCGATGCTCGTAAAATTCGACCGTCGCTTTGGCCGGCGCGACGCCCAACCCGCTGATCGCCACCACCGGTTTTCCGGCCATTTTGATCAGCATCGGCATCTCTCCGCCGAGGCCGATGTGATCCTGTTCAGTAACCGTCGCCGTCAGGATGGCCGCGACCGCCGCGTCCACCGCGTTGCCGCCCTGCTCGAGAATCCGGTACCCGGCCTCGACTTCCAGATTGTTTCCCGCTCCGATCATCTGCTCGGTTCCGCGCACCGGCGGAAACATGGTCTTGTCCTGCGCCGACAATCCGCAGGCTAAGGTCAGGCAAATAAGAAGCGATCGCGGCGACATCATAGTAGCGACGACGTCATAGCGTTATGGTCTCATGTTTCTGTTGGGGAGCGCCTTGAATCGCGCAGGAAAGCCCGGCGATGCGATACGCCTCGATCAGCGCACCCGCCGCCGGTCCAAACGCGGGAGCCGCCACGCGATTGGCATCCCCGAGTTCCACGAGCATTCGAAAACGCTCGCGAACGATTGCGCTGCCAAACACGCCGCCGGCGTAGGACACGCGAACCGGCTCGGACGCCTCAAAAAGCTGGGCGCGAACCGCGCCGGCGAGCAGCGCGAGCGTCTGTGCGGCGCCCTGCAGAAGATCGCTCGCCACCGCATCGCCCGAGCGTGCGGTTTCCTCGACCAGCGGCGCAAGCGACGCCACGCGAGCCCGCGGATATTCGTCCGTATAGAAGCGATGCAGCAGGTCGTCGGCGTCGCGGGCGCCGGTCGCCTGAAGCAGCGCATCGCGCAGCCCGGTCTTCGGTCCCCAGCCTTCCTCGAAGCGCAGCGCCGCTCGCAAGGCCTGGCGGACGAGGTCGAATCCGCCGCCTTCGTCGCCGAACGCGTAGCCCCATCCTCCGGCGCGCGCCGTCTTGCCCGCGGCATTTCTTCCCAGCGCGATGGACCCCGTTCCCGCAATCACGATCACGCCGGGCTCGCCGCCGGTCGCGCCCGCGAGCGCGATCACGGCGTCGTTGGTGATCAAATATTTTTCCGCGCGCACCATTTCGCGCGTGAGCGCGACCTTATCGTCCGGGCCGCCGCTGAATCCGAGGCACGCCGCCTCGAAATGCGAATCGCGATGACCCGCGGCGTCGAGACAGCCGCCGATCGCGCTCAGGAATCGCGCGCGACCCTCGGCCGCGCCTGCATGATTGCACGGTCCTGCGCGTCCGGTCGCGATGACGCGGCCGGTTTCATCGCCGACCAGAGCGGTGGTGCTCGATTGGCCTCCATCGACGCCCAGAAACAGCTTCACGGCGTCACCCCATCCGGCGTCACTTTATACAATGTCGCGCTTCTCGACCGGCCGATCGCTTCAAGGCCCCACGACGCGGGGTCGTCGCGAAAATCGTCCGCGCCCCACATGGAATCCATCACCAGCACGTAATCGACGCCGCGCCGGTGCATTTCATATGTCGCCTGACGGCGGATCGATCCGCGAAACACATGCGGCTGAATCTCGAATTGATCGGTGATCTTCTGCCATTGGCCCTGGATGTTCGTCTCCACCTGCAGATGCATCGGCCACGTGGATTGATTCGACGTTTCGATCACCACCTGATCCACCGGCGTCGGATCCCCGAAATCGACATCGAGATAGTCTCCCGGCGACGCCGTTTCCCAGGTCCGCCAGCGCGTCGCTTCCGAATTGTCGAAGGCGAGCTGCACCTCCCAGGGATCAGGCCACGCCCGCAATTTCCATCCCGCCTTGCGCTCGACCTCGGCGCCATGATCATAAAATCGCAGCTCGTCGACGTCCCACATTTGTCCATATTTGCCCTGCGCCGTTTGAAGCACGCGGATGCGCCTCACGCTGCGCCCGGCGAAACGAAACACGGCGGCTTTGGTCGGCTGATAATCGCCCGTGTATCCCATGTAGAGCATATCGGCGATCAGACTGTTGAAAGCCGACTCGTATCCCACCAGAACTTCACGCGACGTGTATGAGGTCGCGAATCCATCGGTCGAAAATACCCGCCCGCCGGGGGGAATCTTCGCTTCCACCATGCGCACGATGTCGTCGCCATAGAGGTACTTTCGCAAATACGCTTCCTGCGACATGGTCCGCAGCGCGCCCGCCAGGGGAAATCCCTGAATGCGCCACACATAAGGATTCGCATATCGCGGGATCATCCACGGCCAGGACGCGACGGCATGCATCCCCACCACCAGCGCGAGCAACACGCGAGCGCCGTTCATTGAGGCGAGCGCCAGCGCCATCGCCAGCGCGAAAAACGGCAGGCAGGGAATCAGGAATCGCGCGCCGATATTGGTGAAATAGACCGCGAGAAACAAAAATCCCAGGGCCAGCAATCTGCGTCCGGCGCGATACCGCCACGCGAGCAAGGCCAGCGGCGCCAGCAGAAACATCGGTCCGATCAGCCCCTGGACGTGCGCGCCGTGAACCGTCACTTCCATCGGCAGCGTCCACAAGTTCGCGATATCGTATCGCCGCAGCCACGCCGACCAATCCTGCACGGTATAAACGTGAATGTACGGATTGCGGAAAATCTGGTTCGCCAGCGGCGCGACGGGATTGCGATATTGCATCCAATCCTTGATCATCCACGGCGCGATCATCAGCGACGCGCATCCGGCGATCACCAGCATGGGGCGAAGTCTCCGGGCGCGCCAGGCGACGAACGCCAGCGCGTACACCACCAGCACGAACGCCGTGTATTTCGCCGCATAGCCGAATCCGGCGAGCAATCCCGGCGGAATCAGAAGGCCGAGGGCGCGCCGCTCATCCCAGACCTCCAGCCAATAAAACATCGCGAACGCGATCGCCGCGACGGCGACATCGATGTACGCCGTGGTCCCATCGCGCCCCACCACCGGACTCAGATACACCAGCAGCGCGCCCGCCGCGCCAACCCAGGCCTTCCCGATCCGGCGCCCGTAGGCGAGCATCGCCATCGCCAGCGCGACGAGAAACGCGAAATGCACCAACGCCGCGGCCGAATGCCGCCCGAACGCGAACGCGGGAACGTACAAAGTTTCGATCCCTTCGCTGAGCGAGGCGTACATGTTGTCGGGAGTCTTCACGAAGCGGTGCGCGCGCACGAATCGCGCGACGAATTCGAGATGATAGCTGGCCCCATCCGGGCTCGTTTCGGGCGCCCACGCGTTGACCAAATAAATCGCTGTGAAAACGCCGAATATCATGCCAAACGCGATTTTCAGCGCGCGGGGAAGCGCGTTGCCGCGCCCGGCGAGCGGCCTCCGGAGACCGGCCCAAATCAACGCAGCGAACAGCACGATCCAGACGCCCTTATAGCCGATCCGCAACGCCAGCGTCCCGAAAATCAGCAATTGGAGACACGCCGCGCCCGTCAGAAATGCGAGGGGCGCATACTCGAATCGCTTCAGCGGCATTCCTACGCCCCGGGTCGCGCGAGCGATCAACAGCACTCCCGCCGCGTAGCACGCCGCGGCCGTGAACGCGGCTCCGAACAATGCCGCCAGCGCCTGAAGCATTATTCGGCCAGCCCCATTCGCATGATGATGAATCCGAACTGCGCGCCGTCGAGCGTGGATGTCCACATTTTGTCGATCTCGGCGCCAACGGTTGCCTCCGTCCCGGGCGTCAGCCAGGCTTCCGGAACTTCCTTTTCGAAGTGATACGATCCCGCGTGTTCATAACGCACCCGGGCGAGCAGGTGATCGTTCACCATGAACGCGATGGTCACCGGACCGGTATCGCGAAACGTAATTTCGGGCAGCGCAAAATCGAGCGTGTACTTCACGTTCGTGGCCGCATGAACTTTGATCTTCACGGCCGGACGCCGCATCGCCCACCGCCAGCTCTCATGCAGGTCGGGCTGGATATCGCGCAGGAAATACGACGGAGCGTCGGCGTCGGCCATGTTCAGCACCCGCTCGGCATGCGGCTTGAACCCGATAAACTGAGGCTCCTGTTCGGGCAGGGGATAGGGACTTGGTCCACGTTGACAGGCGCCTATGGCGAGCGCGGCGAAGGCCGCCAGAATCCGGAAGTTCACTTCCCCGATACTATAGCGCGGCGTGTTAAATTTGAAAAAGATTTGCCTGCGTCCAAAGGATCCCAAATGAAATTGTGCTTTTTGTCCGCCGCCCTTGCGGCGACGCTTTGCGCTCAAGCTCCCGGTTCCGAAGCGCCGCCGGATGCAGTTGTCGCGACGGTCGACGGAAATAAGCTCACGGTCGCCGAACTCAAAAATCTGCTCGACAATTCGCCGCCTTCGTTCTCGCAGTATTTCCACCAGGATCCGGCGAACGCGATCGCCCAGGCATACGTGCTGAAATATCTCGCTGCGGAAGCCGAAAAGCTCAAGCTCGCCGAAGAGGCGCCGTGGAAGCAGCAGCTTGAAATTCAGCGCCAGATCCTGATGGCCAACGCCATGAGCAGCTATGAGCGCAATCATTACAACGTCACGCCGGAAGACATGAACCGCTTTTACGAAGCGAACAAGACGCACTTCGAACAGGTGAGGGTGAAGGATATCAAGATTTCATTCAAGCCGGGTCTGGCGGCCTCGGGAACTTCGCTCGAGGCCATCGAGGAAGCCGCCAAGACGGCGCTCGCGGCCGCGCATAGCACCACGGACCGGCCGGAAGCCGACGCCAAGAAAATCGCCGACGACCTGGTGAAGAAACTGCGCGCCGGCGGCGATTTCTCCGCGCTCGTCTCCCAATACTCCGAGGATCAGGAGACCAAAGCGTCCGGCGGCGATTTCGGCGTCATCAAAGCCAACAGCTCTTACCCCTCCGATCTGATCAAAGCCGCGCTCGCGCTCCAGAAGGGGGATGTGAGCGAACCGATCAAGGTCGGCAACGTGGCCTTCTATATCCTCAAAGCCGAGGAGCGCACGTTCCAGCCGATGGCGGAGGTGAGCGAGGTGATCGTCCAGCAATTGCGCCAGGAGCACTTCAATCAGGAGATCCAGGATCTGCAGCGGCGCTTCCATCCGGTGATCGACAATCCGCAGCTTCTGGCGCCGTTCACCAGCGTTCCGGGCACGCAGGCGGCGACGAAAAAATAAATGCTGCCCAGGCTTTCGGGCCGGCCCGTTCGCGTCGAATGGCGGCGATTTCTCGGACCGCATCTGGCCGCGACTTCGATCCCGAAACGCCTCATCCTGCTCGATTCCGAAGTGCTCTCGCGGCGCGGCGAGTTCGAGCGGATTCTGATCCACGAAATTTTTCATTTCGTCTGGCGCCGATTGTCGAATGCGACGCGCCGCAGCTACGAACGCGTCATCGCGTCGGAATTGCGCTGCCGCGCGCCCGGCGAGTTGGGCTGGAGTGCGGAATATCGCAAGCTCAAATTGAGCCGGTCCGATCCCACGCGCCGGACCCTCGCCTGGCGCCGCTATGCCTGTGAAAGTTTTTGCGATTCCGCCGCGTGGCTCTACGCGGGTTTGCGCCGGCACCGCGAATTTACCCTTCCCGGGCGATTCCGCAAACTCCGCCGGGGGTGGTTCGCCGAAAAGTTTCCTGCAACCGCTTCGATCCCGATATAATCAAATCAGGTAGAAACATGAGCCTGCGAACCATTTCCGTCGCTATTTTTACCGCCGCGCTGTATTGCTGTGTCTTTACCGGCTGCTCCAACCTGACATCTCACGCCGCGGTCAAGGCGGAAAAGGACCGTCACGTGGCGCCGGATTTCACGCTCAAAGACGCCGTCGGTAAACCCGTCAAGCTCTCCGACTATCGCGGCAAAGTGGTCCTGCTGAATTTCTGGGCCACCTGGTGCGGCCCGTGCAAAATCGAAATTCCCTGGTTCATCGACTTCCAGCAGTCCTTCAAGGATCGCGATTTCGCCGTGCTCGGCGTTTCCCTCGACGACGACGGCTGGAAGGCGGTGAAGCCTTACGTGGATGAGCACAAGATCAATTACCGGGTGGTGATCGGCACCGAGGAACTCTCGCAGCTTTACGGCGGCATCGACGCTTTGCCGACCACCTTCATCATCGACCGGGGCGGCCGCATCGCGACCAAGCACGAAGGCCTGGTCAGCAAGGGCGAATATCAAAATGAAATTCTCGATCTACTCGACGGCAAGTCTCTTCCGAAGAGCGCCGCTGTTGCTCGCGGCGTCCCTGCTTTCTTTTGGGCAAAATAACGTTCTGAGCGTCAACCCGCCGCCGAAGGTCATGGCCAAAGCCGGTTCCACCGTCGAGGCCAAACTCACGGTCGAGCTGCGCAACGGCTACCACTGCAACAGCGACAAGCCGTCGGATGAATATCTGATCCCGCTGAAGCTCACCTGGGCGCCCGGAGTGCTGGAAGCGGTCGATATCGCGTACCCCAAACCGAACCTGGAAAAGTATTCGTTTTCCGATAAGCCGCTTTCCGTGTACACCGGCGATTTCGAGATCGTCACGAAATTCAAGGTCCCGGCAACCGCTGCCGCCGGCCCGGCGATACTCACCGCCAAGCTCCGCTATCAGGCGTGTACGGACCGCATGTGTCTGCCTCCCAAAACCGTCGACGTCTCGCTGCCGGTGGAAGTGGTCCACTAACCGCCTGGGAGGCTTGCTGCTAGAATGATGCGGTGAATCCGCGTATCTGTGCGGCAGCTTTTCTGGTTCTCGCCTCCTGTGCGCCAGCGCCGGAGCGCGCCAATGTCGATCGGGAGCTCGCCTCCCAGATCGCCGGCATCAAGGCGATCGACGATCACGCCCATCCGGTTCGCCCGACGCTTGAAGGCGAAGCGCCCGATAAAGAATACGATGCTCTTCCGGTCGAATCGCTCGAGGCGCAATCGGATCCGGTCCGCGATCGCGCCGGCTCGCCCGAATTGATCGAAGCGCATCGGGCGATATTCGGCGGCGACAAGGCCAAAGCCGCGCGCACCTACGGCCGCGACTATGCGGTACGCGTGCTCGATCAACTGAATATCGAAACCATGCTGGCCAATCGCGTCGCGCTGGGACCCGGTTTGCCCTCGCCGCGATTTCTGTGGGTTCCGTTCGCCGATGCGTTGATGTATCCGCTGCCCACCGATGCGCTGATCCACAACTCCGATCAGAAATCGTTTTTCGCGCTCGAAGACAACTTGTTGAAGCGCTATTACGCCGAATCAGAAGTCTCCGCGAGACCCGCCACGCTCGACGAGTATCTCGATAAAGTGGTTCGCGCGACGCTCGAACGCCACAAAAAATCCGGAGCCGTTGCCGAAAAATTCGAGATGGCATATCTGCGGACCCTGGACATCGGGAATCCGCCGAAGGCCGATGCTGAAAAATATTATGCGACCGGCGGCGGAGATTACAAGGCGCTTCAGGATTATATTTTTCGCTTCATCGCCGTCGAATGCGGGCGCCTCGGGATGGCCGTGCATTTCCACGCTGCGGCCGGCGGGGGAGGGTACTTCAACGTCAGCGGAGCGAATCCGATGCTGCTGGAGACTTTGCTGAACGATCCGTCGCTGCGCAAGACGAATTTCGTCCTGTTGCACGGAGGCTGGCCGTTCGGCCGCCAGTTAACCGCCCTGCTCACCAAGCCGAACTGCTACGCCGATTTTTCCGAGCAGACCTTCATGAATTATCCCCGGGACGTCTCGGAGACCATTCGCGCCTGGCTCGAATACGTGCCCGAAAAAGTTCTGTACGCGACCGATGCCTATCCGTTCGCGCCGCCCGATTCCGGCTGGGAGGAAGCCGGCTACGTGGCCGACAAAACCGGCCGCGAAGCGCTCGGCATCGCACTGACCGGAATGATGCGCGATCAGGAAATCACCCGCGATCGCGCCGTCGAGCTGGCCCGAATGGTGCTTCGCGACAACGCCCGCAAGCTTTACGGCTTGAAATAATCTTGCGGCGTCTTCTCATCCGTCCAGGCGCGATCGGCGACGTGATTCTCTCGTTGCCGGAACTCGAAGCGTCGCGCGCCGGATATACCGAAGTGTGGGCGCCGCGCCGGGCGCTCCCGCTGATCCGTTTTGCCGATCGCACGCGCGCCATCGCGGACACAGGCCTCGATCTGGTCGGGGTGGTCGAGGGCGCGAACACGTCCCTGCTCGCATCGTTCGACTCGATTTATTCCTGGTATGGAACGAATCGGCCGGAATTTCGCAAGGCCGTGGCGCATCTTCCCTTCACATTTTTCCCGGCGTTCCCGATTCCCTTCCGAGGCGAGCCGAAAATCAGGACGCCGGAGGTTCCGCGCGAAAATTTTGCCGCGATTCACCCGTTTTCGGGAAGCGCGAAGAAAAACTGGCCGCTCGATCGCTATCGCGAACTCGCCCGCCGAATCGGAATGCCGGTGCGATGGATCGCCGGTCCCGAAGAACCGCTCGAACCAGCGACCCGCTTTCACGATTTATATGATTTGGCCTGCTGGCTGGCCACAGCGCGCGTCTACATCGGCAACGATTCCGGCGTCACTCACCTGGCCGCAGCCGTGGGAACTCCGGCCGTCGCCATTTTTCTCTCGACCGATCCCTCGGTCTGGGCTCCCCGCAGCTCGCGTGCCATCGCCATCGAGAATCCCTCGATCGATGACGCCGTCGCCGCCGTCGATCGGGCCATGCTGCTCCCTTAGCACGCGCGCGGCTTCCTCGAGGGCGCGCGGAATGATTTCGCGGAAATCGACGCCTCCGACGCTTCTCAGAGCAGCGATCGCGATCCGTTCGAATCGCCTCGCCGCCGCTCGATCGCGCGAGCTTCCCAGATCGATCACCGCGTCAATCAGCTTCGACTCGCAAGCGAGCAGCGCAATGAGCCGCCGGTGCCGCTTCTTGACCGCGCCGAGAATATCGAGGTACCACACCGGCGCGTATCGCCGCGACAAGGGCAGGCGCCCGCGTTCGCGAAGCCGCAGCTCGATCGGACCGAGTACGGCCTGCATGCGGCGTCCGGTATTGCGCAGCGCGCTTTCGAGCGCAGCCGGATCGGCGACATCGTAGGTGAAGTCCGTGCGCGCACGGCCGTGAAACGGCTGGCTCGCCGCGAAACCGGCCACCTGGTAGGCCTCGTCGCGATCTTCGAAGCGCGATTCGTCGCGAAAATAAATTTCCGGAATCCACTGCCGCATCGCATGCTGCAGCGCGAGCGATACGCGCTGCCAACAGCGGAAATAACCGGGATCACGCTCGGCCGGCGTGCTTGCCCAGGGCTCGGTAGAGAGCATCGCGAGAAGTTCGTTCGTCATTCCGCACGGATTGTATCGAGGTCCAGGGTAGCCGCGAGGGGGCGAATCGCGATAACTCCGTGCACGATAAAAGAATATTCGCCGCAGAGCGTTTGTGACCGCGGCAATTGGGAGCCGAGGAAAAGGCTACGCGCGTGGCTGCCAAGGGCCGGCGCGATCGCTGCCGTCAGCCGGATCAGGCGTGCGCCCTGCGCGCCGGCGCTTTGTAGCCTGACGTGGCGGCCTTCTTCAGCGCCTCGATTCCTTCAGCGGTAGTCATGAGCGGGGTGGTTTTGACGGATTTGCAGGCGCCGCCGGCGGCAGCGGCCAGCGAGAACGCGGCGGCCTCGACGTTGCCGGGCATGTCCACGATCGCGACCAGATCGTAATCGCCGAATGCGAACCAGCCCTGGGTGATTTTCCCGCCGAGTTTCTCGATCGCCGGCCGGACCGCCTCCATGCGGTCGTGCGGGTGCGCAATCATAGCGGCCCACGCTTCGGGCGTGTACGCGACTTGGAGCAGGTAGTTGGCCATAATGCTTCCTTTCGACGCCAGCATAGTGCCGAAAACCGCGAAACGCAAGGCTGCTGTTTCGAAGGACGGCTCACTCCGCCAGAAACGACTCGGTCTCCGCCAGGAAAACTTGAAGCTGATCGTGATGCACCCAATGGCCGGCCTTATCGACCTTCACCAGCCGGTGATTCTTGATCACGGACGCGCGGCCGTCGATTTCCGGATCGGTCGCCCAGCTTTCGCGGCCCCAGAACAGGAGCGCCGGACAGGTGATGCGGCCCAGCACGTCCTTCATGTCTTCCATGTTCATGCCGTAGGGCGCGAAGATGCGGGCGTAGTTGTCGAATTTCCAGATGATCGATCCGTCGGCGTTCCAATTGGTGCCGTGCAGGGTCAGGTGCTCGGCCACTTCGTCGGACAGAAACGGATTGGCCTCCTTCATGCGCGCGACGGCGGCGGCCAGATTGGGGTAGCTGTGCGGGCTGCGATTTTCGAGCTTGCGGATGGCTTCGATCCATTCGCGCACGCGGTCCGACGCCGGCCGGTGGATGCGATGGGTGGGCGGCGGGCCCAATCCTTCAATCGCCACCAGCTTCTTCACGCGATCCGGATACACGCCGGCGTAAAGCAGGGAAATGATGCCGCCGAGCGAATGGCCGATGATGTAGATAGGAAATTCCGCGATGATATCGGCCAGCGCGGAGAGATCGAGCACGTGTTCGGCGACGCTGTACAGCGCTCCCGGCGCCCACGCGCTGTTGCCGTGGCCGCGCAGATCGAGCGCGTAGACGTGATAATCGTCGCGCAAGGCGCGCGCCACCCAATCCCAGCTTCGGGCGTGATCGAGGCCGCCGTGGACCAGGATCATCGCCGGTTTCCCGTTGGTGCCCCAATCCCAAAATTGAAGCTTCAGACGATCCGAATAGAAGAAGTGCGAGACAGGTTCCAACCCAATATAGTGTCACATTCCCGATCAATGCGACGATTTTACGCAGCATGCGATACTACAAGAAATAACGGCGGAAAATGGACCTCGATCAGCTCCATACATTTCTCGAAATCGTCCGCCTGAAGAGTTTCTCCAAGGCGGCGCAGACCTGTTTCCGCACGCAGCCGGCGGTCAGCGCGCAGGTGCGCCAACTGGAGCAGGAGCTGAACACATCGCTGTTCGAGCGCCTGGGAACCAAAATCGCGCTGACCACAGCCGGCCGGATCTTCGCCGACTACGCGGAACAGATTCTCGACCTGAAGCGGCGCGCTCAGGATACGATCAACGAACTGGAGCGTGTTCCGCGCGGCGAACTGGTGATCGCGGCCAACGAGGCAACCTGCATCTACGTTCTTCCCCGCGTATTTTTCGAATATAAGAAGCGCTTTCCGAACGTGCAGATCCTGGTGGACCGGAGTTGGGGCTCGCGCGTGGTGGACGCGGTGGTCGACAACCAGGCGGATTTCGGCATCACGCAGCTTCCGGTGAAAGAGAAGCGGCTCGAAGTGGTCAAGATTCACTCCGACGAGATCAAGGTGGTGGTGACGCTCGACCATCCTCTCGCCGGGAAGAAACAGATTCTGCCGGCCGATCTGATCGGGCACCCATTGCTGGTTCCCAAGGCGGGCATGACGCGAACGCGCCTGGCGGCGTGGTTTGAACCGGTGGAGGATCAGATCCGCATCTCGATGGAGCTCGATTCGACGGAAATGATCAAGCGCTTCGCGATGGCCGGGCTGGGGATCGGGTTCGTCGCGGTCACGCACTGCCAGGAAGAAATCGCCAGCGGACGCCTGGTGGCCATCTCGATAGGACCCGATCCCATGCTGCGGCAGATTGGACTAATCTATAGGAAGGACAAAGCGCTGTCCAAGGCCGCGCTCGGGTTCATCGAAGTCGCGTTGAATCACGCCGGTCTCGATCCGGTGCGCATGCCTCCGCGAAGCGTCACTCCGGAGAAACCGGCGGCCAAGCTATGAATCGCGTCACCGTCAAAACGTCGACCATCTTCATCGCCAAGCGCGGGAAGACGCAGGTGTTTCGCTCGGTGAACGAGATGCCGCCGCGATTGCGCAAGGAACTGGAAGAATCCACCAACAGCTTCAACTCGGCGACCATCCTGATCGCCGACCGGCGCGGTCGCCAGGAAATCGTGCGGGCGCTGAACGGCCTGCCGTCGAGCCTGAGGACGCGCCTCGCTTCATCGCTCGCCTCCAAGCAGGGCGCCGCGCCGGAGGCTCCGCCGGAACGGAAGGAACTGCCCCGCGCCGTGCAATTCATGCGCCGCAACTGGATGGAGATCCTGCTGCCGGGCGCGGTGGGATTGATCGTCTGGCTCGCCTTCAATTTTCGCTGAAACCTTTTTCAAGAAGTCCCGTAATATTGCTTTGATGGAATCGCGCAAGACGGAGTGCGGCGCGCCGCACCCTTTGCGGTCCAAAAGGAGCACGTGCCTAATGAAACTTGCCTTGGCGAGTTGTTTGCTGCTGGCTGCGCCGGCGTTTGCCGATTGGACTGGGCATCAGGAGTCGCAACGTTATCGCGCCGAAATGCGCCGTGAGATTCACCAGGCCCGCCGGGAAGCGATTCGTGCCCGGATGGACGCGCATCGCGACCGTATGGAACTCCGCCGTGAGCTAAGGCGCACCCGCATGGAAGTGCGCCGCGAGATCGAGCAGGTCCGGCGCGAGTTTCGCGATTCGCTGCGGTTCCGATAGTCACCTTACTGAAGCTTCCAGCGTACCGACGCCGTCGATGCGCGCGCACACCCGATCCCCACGCTGGATACGGGCCCCTTTCGGGCAACCGGTCGAAATCAGGTCTCCGGGATACAGCGTCATGAAATCGGAGTGGAATCGAATCAATTCAAACGGAGAATGTTTCATGTTGCTGACGAAATCGCGCGAGCAGACGGCGCCGTTGTGCTCGGTGATCACTTCGAGCGCGTCCACATCATCGATCTCGTCTGCGGTTACGATGACGGGTCCGAAACTGAAAAACGTATCGATGCTCTTGGCTCGCGTCAGGTAGCGGGGATTCTTGCGCAACACGTCGAGCGCCGTCAGGTCGAGCGTCGTCGTGTATCCGAAAATCACATCGCGAACCTCCTGCGGCGCGACGAAGCGGCATTTCTTCCCGATGATGACGCCAAGTTCGCCTTCGGCATCGACGTCGCTCGAAATTTCCGGCGGCGGAAGAACGATCTCGCCGCCGGGCCGGAACATGCACGAAGCGGGTTTCATGAAGCTGCCCGGCTCCTCGGGCTGGACCGCTTGAATATCCTTGGCGTGCTGATGATAATTGAGGCCGATGCACCAGATCTTCGGCGGGACATCGTAAGGCAGTCGCGGCGTCACCTGATCGAAGGGAATCGTTTCCACGCCGTCGAGGTTGCCGATCTCGAAATGCGCCGAGGTCTGAATGATGGCGAGCAGATCCTCGGGAACATGCAAGCCGAACCTCGCGTTGATCCCGGCCACCGGCGCGATTCCGCGATCGGTGACGATGCCGGTTTGGGTCTGATGATGATGATCGAAGCGTATGAATTTCATAACGCATGCTATAAAATAGCGAAAACAGGTGACCCACTTCATCCGCTATCGTTTCGGCTCCCTGATTTCCTATGGCATCCTCGAAGGCGATACGATTCGCGAGCTGCGCGGCGATCTTTTCGAGCACGTGCAGACCGGCGCGACGCTGCCGCTTGCCAGCGTGAATCTGCTCGCTCCCTGCGCGCCGGGGAAAATTTTCGCCGTCGGCTTGAATTATCGCAGCCACCTTGGGGGACGGCCCGCGCCGGAGCAGCCCGAGATTTTCTACAAGCCGATCAGTTCGCTTCAGGACCCCGAAGGACCCATCGTGCTGCCGCGCGATTCCACTAATGTCCATTCGGAAGGCGAATTGGTGGTCGTCGCCGGCAAGCGCGCGCGCCACGTTTCGCCCGAGGAAGCGCGCACGGCGATCTTTGGCGTCACCTGCGGCAACGACGTGAGCGAGCGCGAATGGCAGCATGGTAAACACAAGGATCTGCAGTGGTGGCGGGCGAAGGGCGCGGATACCTTCGCGCCGCTGGGGCCGGCTATCGTCACCGGAATCGATTACGGGAACCTGCTGCTCCAGACCCGCATTTATGCTCACGGCAAAAAGGGGGACACGGTGCAGAAGCAGTACACCTCGGATCTGATGTTCGATTGCGCTTCGATCGTCAGCTACATCAGCCAGTGGGTCACCATCGAGCCCGGCGACGTGATCTACACGGGCACACCCGGCAGCACGAAGAAGATGAATCCCGGCGATACTGTAGAAGTCGAGATTGAAGACATTGGCGTGCTGCGCAACCCGGTGATCGCAG
>DATHCE010000285.1:0-5968 GCA_035319685.1 Bryobacteraceae bacterium
CGTTCAACGCAGCCGACAGCGCGATCACCATCGGCGCGGGGCTGCTGTTGCTCGATTTGTGGAGAACGAGAGGCAAGGAGATGACGGGCAAGGAGTCATCAGCCCGTCCGGAAACCACGCAAAAGACGCAGAGTCAGGAGCCGGAATAATACCCGTCAACCGATGGTTTGGACGAGATCGGATTCCAGGATTCTCTGATCCGAGGTGAGCAGGCGCAGGCCATGAATGCGAGCGGTAGCCGCAATGATGCGGTCCGCGGGGTCGCGAAAAGCCCGCCCTATCTGAAACACTTCCTGAGCGATCTCGACGCTGAGGGGAAGTATCTGAATGGTCGGATTTGTCTCGAGATCGGGCTCGCGGCGGTGCGCCGCGCCTTCAAGAATCTGTGTGAAAACTCGCCTTTCAACCCCGCCATCGCTGGCGGGGCTTGCCGATCTTGTTGAACGGGAAGCGCGTCCACAAGCCCCGGCAGTCATGCCGGGGGTAAAAATCGCTGTTTTCAGACAGGCGGCGCTACGCTTGAGCCGCGAAATCGAGATCACCGCAAATACAGCGCGTTCATGAAAAATTTGTACGCGCCGTGCGACTGGCCGCGCCATTGCGGGCGGAAGCCGAGCAGTATAATGTGCCCCTTGCCGTAATTCACGTCGAGCGCGGCCGCTTTTCCTTCGAGGCGATCCGGACCGGCGAGGTACCCGCTTTCGAGCGGCGACCGCTCGAGCGGATAGCGCGCCAGCACCGTGCCCTTGAAATCCGCCCTCGTGTCGAACGCCGGTCCGCGCTCGAACATCACGATCGGATCTTCGGAAGTCCCGCCACCAGCGGATTTTTCGGGTCTTCCAGGTGAATCTTCACGAGGCACCCGGAGCAGAAAAATTGATTCGGTTTCAACCCGGCGAGCGCGTTCGTCACCGGCAGGCTGAACTGCTCGATGGCCCACAGCGAAGCGTTGTTGAACGCCACGATCGCGCCGCCCTGCTTGACGAAATCGCGCAGCTCGTCCATGCCTCGCTCGCCGACGCCGCCGGCGTAGCGTTCCGGGACTGACCCTTCGCGATGACCCTTCATGATGGCGTCCGCCTGCTGATCCGGGAACACGATCACGTCGTAATTCTCGTGAAGATGACCGGCCTGAATGTCGCCGTTGTATAGATTCTGGAACGGAAAATCGAACTGCTCGAAGATCCAGCGCGTCCAGCCTTCGTCTATGTTCGCCTGCCACGACCGGTACAAGCCCGTGCGCGCGGCCTTCACCGGCTTGCCGCCTTCCTTGATCGCGACCGGTTTGAAATGATTCGCGGCCAGGATCGAATCGAGCTTCGCTTTATCGATTCCCCACGCGTCGATTTCGTTGCCCTCGAAGCCTACGTTGCCCTTCGCCGCCAGGATCTGATTCACCGCGCGCAGGCTCGCGTTCGCATTGTGATTGAACGGCGCCGTCAATCCCTGAATGGAAGAAATGCGTTCGAGTCCCTTGCGTAATTCATCCGTGACCGGCGTGGTCATTTCATGAACTTCGACGTCCATCTGGTAGGGAAGCGTCCAACCGGTGACGTCGTAGGGACGCTGCGCTAAGGCGGGATACTTCTGCGGCTCGAACAATTCCTTTACCAGCCCGGCAAAGGGCTGATCCATCAGAATGACCCACGCGTCGGGTTTCGACGATTGATGCACTTCGATGCCGTTGAGCATCAGCTTTTCGATCAGAGTCGCGGCGGTGGGCGCGTCGTGCTGCTCGCGCGGAATCAGGTAGGCGTAGGGCGGCTCCTTTTCGAATTTCTCGATGGTGTCGCGAGCCGCGCGATATTTGTTGTACTGCATCTGCTCGTGATATTTCGCCGCCAGGTCGAGCACGGCCATCGACGCGCGATACATGTACCTGCACGCATCGGCGAGACGCCACCAACCGCCCTTCCACGGGCTCGCATAAAGCATTTCATGCTCCAGGCCCTGGCGAGCCTCCGGAAACTCGTCGACCGTGTAGAAATGCGGGGTCGCGTAGCGATACAGCGCGGTTTCCGTGAAGAACGAAATCGTGTGGCGAAAATTGCCCATGTTGTCCAGATAGCCCGGATACCAGACGTCGAAGCTTTCCTGATGCATCGAGCCCGGAAGATCGTGCTGATCGAGATCCTGCGCGATGGTCATGCCGATCAGGTTGAGCCAGCGCAGCATCAGCGGATGCATGTTGCTTGAAATCGGATCGTTGAACGGCGGCAAATAAATCCGGCCCGGAAACGGAGCGCTCTGATGATGCGTGTAGAACACCAACGGCTCGGTATCGAGGGTCGCCTTGGTCACCACGCGCGACTCGATCATGTTGAGCATGTACCCGTCGCGATTGTTGTCGTGGCCGACATATTTCTGATACAGAAACGGCAGCGGGCTCACCTCGTATTGCGTGCCGAGATTCTGCCGGTACCAGTTCGCCACCATGTTTTGGCCGTCGGGGTTGATGGAAAACCACAGCTCGACGATCAGGTTCTGGCGAATGGCCTGATACTCGGCTTGTTCACTCGCCACCAGATCGTAGCCGAGCTGAATGGTGTGCTGCGCGTTGGCGACTTCGCTCGCGTGCAGTCCGCCGTCTATGTGAATGATCGGCTTGATCTCGCGCGACATCTCGCGCGCCTGTTCCTCGCCGATGCCGCGCGCGAGCGCGAGCCGCCGCGACATATCCTTGTAATGTTCGAGCTGCGCCAGATTTTCCGGCGACGAAATGAACGCGATCCACCAGTCGCGGCCCTCCGAAGTCTTGCCGACGTTCACCATCTTGATCCGGTTGCTCGACGCCGCGACCTTCTGGAAATAGCCGAGCGCATCGTCGTAGGTCGCCAGGTAAAAATCGTCGCCGGGCTTGTGGCCGAGTACGGATTCGGGCGTCGGAACCGCAGCCGACGTCCAGCCGGGCGCGGCCAGCGTGAGTAAAAAGATGAAACAGGTCCTCATTTACGGAATCGCCGCCAGTTTGTATTGCTCGAGCAGGTCGTCGAGCTTCGAAGCGCTCAAATCCTTGGTGCGCAGATCGGCGGCCAGCTTCTTGAGCTGCGTCGAATAGGCCGCCTGGCGCCGCGCCGCCGAGGCGTCTTCGGTCTGCGCGCGCAGATCATCGAGCTGTGGAATCCGGTCGCGCTGGAACGCGTCGAGCATCGTTTCCAGTTTCCTGCCCTCCTCTTGCGCGCGGGGCCCGCGAGCCGCAAAAAAAGCCCGGTTCTGATCGAGCAGCGGACCGATTTCGTTCTTCAACGCTTCGGCTTGCGTTCTCCATGGCGCCTCCGGCGCGTTGGCGTCACGGCCCCCGCCGCGCCCGCCTTCGCGCGACGTCTCCTGCCCAGCCTCGGCCATCGACGGATTGTAGTAAATCGCGTTGAACAGCAGTTTATAAGTCCCGTGCGATTGCCCGCGCCATTGCGCGCGGAATCCGATCAGAATGATGTGCCCGGACCCATAATTCGCATCGATCGCGGCGGATTTCCCTTCGATATATTGCGGCCCGAGCAGGTATCCGCTGCGCAGCGGGTTGCGATCCTTCGGATAACTCGCGAGAATTTTGCCGCGGAAATTCGGGCGTGTGTCGAAGGCGACGTTGCGCTCGAACATCACCGGCAGATCGGCGGGAAGGCCCGCCATCACGGGATGATTTGCGTCCCCAACTTCGGCCCTCAGCAGCGTGCCCGAGCAGAAAAATTGCTCCGGCCGCAAACCGGCGAGCGCATTGGTTACCGGAAGATGGAACTGCTCGATCGCGAACAGCGACGCGTTGCCGAGCGCGATCAACGTCCCGCCTTCGCTCACGAATTCGCGCAGCGCATCGGCGCCGGCTCCTCCGATGCCACCCGCATACTCGCCGGGAACGGTCCCGGGCTGCATGCCGTCCATGATTTCCTGCGGGCGCTGCTCGGCGAAAATAATCGCGTCGTATGAATCTCGCAGATGGCCGGCTTGAATGTCGGGATTCCGCAAGCGCGCGAACGGGAAATGGAACTGTTCGAGAATCCATCGCGTCCAGCCCTCATCGATGTTGCCGGCCCACGGCTCGTAAATCCCGAGGCGCGGTTTTTTCACCGGCCACGACGCGGGCGCTTCGCGAACCGATTTCGCGTCGACGCCGTTTTGCTCCAATATGGGCGCGACTCGGCCGGTCGCGTATATCGTCTCGCCGGTCTTGCCGAAGCTCACCGTGCCGCCCGAGGCGAGAATGTCGTTCACCGCTCGCAGCGCCGCGTTCGAATTGTGAGAGAACGCGTACACCGGTCCCGGGCCTTCTACTTTTCCGGCGATCACCTCAGCTTTATCGATCTTGCGCAGGGAGCTGCGCTCCGCCTCGCTGACCGGTTCATCGACCGCGATCACCTCCACGCCCATCTGCATCGGCAGCGTCCATCCGGTGACGTCGTAAGGCAACTGCGCGAGCGAGGAAGGCGCCGCGGGTCCCTGCCCGCCCGCCGCGCCGCGACCTCCCCCGGAGGTGGCCGTGACGGGCGCGCCGGTCGAATGAAATTCGGGATAGTGCTGCACGTCGAACAATTCCTTCACCAGCGCGGCGAAGGGCTGGTCCATCAGGATCACCCACGATCCGGCCGGATACGTTGCGCCGTTGGCCTGGAACCCGCCGGCCGACTGATGCACCTCGATGCCGTCGACCAGCATTTTTTCAACCAGCGTGGCCGCGGTCGGCAGGTCGCGCTGCCGGCGCGGGATCACGTAGGCATACGGCGGATCTTTGGTGAACCGCTCAATGGTCTCATGGCCCGCCTGATAGCGCGTGTACTCGATGTCTTCGCGATATTTCGCGGCGGTATCGAGCACCGCCATCGACGCGCCCAGCATCATGTTGGTCGCATCGCGCAGCCGCCACCATCCGCCCCGCCAGGGGCTCGGGTAGAAAATCTCGGCGCGCAGATCCTGCTTGTCGCGCGGAAATTCGTCGATGGTGTAGAAGTGCGGCGTCGCGTAGCGATACAGCGCGGTTTCGGTGAGGAACGAAATGGTGTTGCGGAACGTGTTGACGTGATCGATGAACCCCGGGTACCAATCGTCGAAGCGGCCGCGATGCATCGCGCCGGGCATGGCGTGCTCGTCCAGATAGGCCGCGATCGAAGTGCCGAATTTGTTCACCCATCGCCACATCAGCGGATTCGCTTCGGCCGAAACCGGGTCGCCGAACGGAGGAATCCAGATGCGCGCCGGAAACGGCGGAGTCTGATGATGGTCGTAGAACACCTGCGGATAATATTCCAGCTCGTAGCGGGTCACCACCTGCGACTCGATCATGTTGTTCATGTATCCGTCGCGATTGTTGTCGTGGCCGATGTACTCCTGCCACAGCCCCGGCAGGTTGCTCACTTCATACGCGGTGCCCAGGTGATCCTTGTACCATTTGGCCACCATGTCCTGACCGTCGGGATTGATCGAAAACCAAAGATACAGGATCACGTTGTCCAGAATCGCGTTGATCTCGGGCGTATTTCCGGTCACCAGTTCGTAGGCGAGCTGAATGGTGTGCTGCGCGCCGGCGACTTCGGTGGCATGCAGGCCGCCGTCGATGTGCACCATCGCTTTTCCTGCGTGCGCCAGCGCGTGCGCCTCGGCGTCGGTCAAGCCGCGTACCATCGCCAGGCGCCGGGCTATTTCTTTATATTTTTCGAAATCCTGAAGATTTTTCGGCGATGAAATGATCGCCATGTACCAGTCGCGCCCTTGGGAAGTTTTGCCGACGCGAACCAGCTTCAGTTTGCCGGTGGCCGCGGCGAGTTTCTGAAAATATGCGAGCGATTCGGTGTAACTGGCCAGGTAAAAATCGTCACCCGGCTTGTGCCCGAGCACCGATTCCGGCGCCGGAATCTGGGCAAACAACGAGCCGGTAAGCAGAATTGCGGCGAGCACCTTCATAAAAGCGATAGGCTACCATTTCCGCAGCGCGCTTAGTGGCGTTGGGCTTCGATACGCGTCAGGCGATTGTCGATCT
>DATHCE010000286.1:0-10896 GCA_035319685.1 Bryobacteraceae bacterium
CATCGCGTTTCAGGTTCCCACCACGTCGAATATTCCGCAGTCGGGCACCGCGAATTTTGTGGTGCTGCGCGCATCGACGCAGGAGATCCTCGCGGCGGGAACATTCAATATGGGCCAATATAATCCCGCGTTCTTCACGTCGAATGCGGAGGGAACCGGCCAGGTGGCGGCGTTCAATGACGACGGCACGGTGAACGGACCGAATAATCCTATCTCACGCGACGGCACTCATTACCTGTCCTTCTGCCTGACCGGCGGCGGGATCTTCAGCGGCGGACCAAATCCGCCGCCGGCCGATGGCGCAGCCCCCACCGCGGCGGCGAGCACAGCGGTGGCGCCGGTGATCGGAGCCGCGGCGCTCGGCGGCTTCGCGCCGGCCTCGGACGTATTGTATTCGGGCGCCGGATGCGATTTTCCGGGCGGATGGCAGGTCAGTTTCCATGTGGAAGCCAAGTTCCCGCCGGGAGCGAACGCCATCGTGCTGACACTCGGCGATGTCCCGTCGAGCATCGGACCGAGCGGTACCGTCGGATCGATTCAGGTGAGCTTTTACGCGAAGTAAAGAGACCTTCTTTTAATCGTCGCTCTAGAAAATTCCGGTGAGCGCATCCAAACCCTTGTACTCGTCGCCGCCTTTGCGGTATGGTGCTAACTCTGTCCGCATCTTTTCGAGCGTCGTACTCTGAATCATCGCGCGCCCCGGGGCATCCTGACTGCTGACTCCGGACCCCTGAGTTCTGGTAGTGGGCTAATAGCCCACTACCTGAGTTCTGCTTGCCGCTACAATTTTAGTACCATGCTTCGTTTTTCTCTGTTCCTGCTGATCGCCGCGCAGATTTTCGCGCAGAAGAAACCGATCACACTCGATACGCTCGATGAAGTGCAACGAGCCAGGCGCGGCGGCGCGGTGGATTGGGCGCCCGACGGTAAAGCGTTCGTCTTTCGCGACGGGAAGATGCTCAAGATTTACGATCCCGCGGCGAAATCGTCGAAGGACCTGATCTCGACCGAAGCGATGGACAATGCCGCAGTCAAACCCGATGAAAGCGGCCCGTTCGATTGGATCAACCGGCGCGCGCATGACGGGGGCCTTGAATGGTCGGAGTCGTCCAAGGAGCTGATCTATTCGACCGGCGGCGATCTTTTTCTGATTCACGTCGAGACCGGGAAATGGGAGCAGCTCACGCACACGAAAGTGGCCGAGCACGATCCGAAATTTTCACCGGACGGAAAATCGATCGCGTTTCGCAGGGAATCGGATCTGTACGTGATGAATCTCGCCACGCGCGCCGAGATACCGCTGACGCGAAACGGCACGCCCACGCTGATCAACGGCGGGCTCGACTGGGTGTATCCGGAGGAGCTGGAAATCGGAACCGCGTTCTGGTGGTCGCCTGATTCGAAATCGATCGCGTATCTGCAATTCGACACCAGCCGCGAACCGGTGTATCCTCACGAAGACGTTTTGCCGACCCGCGCGATGTATGAACCGGAGCGGTATCCGCAAGCCGGCGAAAATAACGCCGACGTCCATTTGGGAGTGGCGCCCGCCACCGGCGGCGAAACCAGATGGCTCGACGTCGGCGATACGCGCAACGCGTATCTGATCGCGCGCGCGGGCTGGATGCCGGATTCAAGCAACGTGTACGCGATCCGGCTCAATCGCGTACAAAACAAGCTCGAAATGTTTTCTCTGAACGTTGAATCCGGAGCGCGATCGACGATTTTTCAGGAATCCGATCCCTACTGGATCAACCTCGACGGTGACGCGTATTTCCTCGCCGACGGGACGCATTTTCTGTGGACCAGCGAGCGCGACGGCGGATTCCGCCACATCTTTCTTTATTCGAACGACGGCAAGACGGTGAAGCAATTGACGCGCGGAGCCTGGGAGGTGCGCGGCATCAATGGCTTCAACGACACGCGGGTATATTACACTTCGACCGAGGAGAGTTCGCTCGAGCAACATTTCTATAGCGTGAAGCTTGACGGGACGGACAAGCGGCGCATCGACACAGAACCCGGCATGCATAGCGTTTCGATGTCGCCGTATACGTCGTATTATCTCGACAATTATTCGAATTTAACGACGCCGCCCCGGACGCTGCTTCATTCAGGCGACGGAGCTGAATTGGCGGTATATCGCGAAGCGGATCGGAAACTGATCGACGAATACGAGATTTTGCCGTCGGAAATTGTGAGCTTCAAAGCCGCGGATGGCACCTTGTTATATGGGCGTGTGATCAAACCCGCCGGATTCGAGCCAGGCAGGAAATACCCGGCCGTGGTCGACGTTTACGGAGGTCCGGGAGTTCCGTTGCCGATCCATAACTCCTGGCAGGGCATCAATATCGATCAGGTTTATGCACATAAAGGATACGTGGTATGGCAGGCGGAAAATCGAGGCGGAGCAGGTCGCGGCCACGCTTTTGAAACGCCGATTTACCGCAATCTGGGGCCAACCGAACTGGCGGATCAAGTTGCAGGGGTCAAGTATCTGATTTCACTGGGGTATGTCGATCCGCAGCGGGTCGGGATTCACGGCTGGAGTTACGGCGGATTCATGACGCTGAACGCGGTGTTGAATGCTCCCGGCGTTTTCAGGTGCGGAATCGCAGGCGCGCCGGTGACGAGCTGGCTGAATTACGACACGATTTACACCGAAAGATACATGGGACTACCTTCGGAAAACGTGGAGGCGTATCAATCGACCGCGCTTCCGGCAAAGGCTGCGAATCTGAAGGCCAAGTTGATGATGGTGCACAATTTCGAAGATGACAACGTGCTATTCCAGAATTCGGTGCAGATGATGAATGCGCTCCAGCTCGCCAGCAAGGAGTTTGCGTTCATGCTGTATCCGCAGAAGTCGCACGGGGTGACGGGAGCAGCGGCGAAACAGATGAATCAGAGCATGCTCGATTTTTTTGAACAGAACTTGAAGTAACTGTTGCTATTCCCTTTTCCTTCGCCTATAATTCTGCCATGGCGCTTACGAAACGGCAGAAAGAGTTCCTCGATTTCCTGGCTGGATTTCTCGAGCAGAAGGGCTACAGCCCGAGCTATGAAGAGATCGCCGAAGGACTGGACCTGGCGTCGCTGGCGACGGTGCATAAACACATTCTGGCGCTCGAATCGAAGCATTATTTGAAGCGCGGATTCAATCAAAGCCGGTCGCTCGAATTGGCTCCAAGATTCTATGAGGAGCAAGCCCGATTCCAGCCGCACGCTTCGGCGTTGAGCGTGCCGCTGGTGGGGCGCATCGCGGCGGGCGCGCCGGTGGAGGCGATCGCGGGCCAGGACGCGCTGAATTTCGCCGACTTCGCCGGCGATCCGGAAACCTATGCGTTGCAGGTGCGGGGCGAATCGATGATCGAAGATCATATCTGCGACGGCGATTTCGTGCTGGTGCAGAAATCCGCACAGGCGCGCGATGGAGACATCGTGGTCGCACTGATCGACGGGATGGAGACGACGCTCAAACGGTTCTTTCTGGAGCCGGGCGATCGCGTGCGGCTGCAACCGGCGAACTCGGGCATGCAGCCGATTTATGTGCCTCTGTCGTCGCTGACCATTCAGGGCAAGGTGTTGGCGGTATTGCGGAAGTATTAGGCATTCTCAAATGGGGATGCCGACGCGCCACAGGCCGAACGCGATCGCCTGGCGGAAATAGAGCCAGCGCTCGCGCCAATCCTCGCGCGGCTCCGAGGGTCGTGGCGAGCCGTAAACGGCCATGCCTTCCGATTCGAGCATCTTTTTCACGCGGTAAATGTGATACCCGTCGCTGACCACGATGCAGGAATGCAGATTCAGGCGGCGCATGATTTCGGCCGCGGCGGCGGTGCTGTAAACCGTGCTGTCGCCTTCCGATTCGACGATCACGGCTTCGGAGGGAATGTCGTGCTTGCTCAAATAAGCGCGCGCGACTTCGCCTTCGGTGAAGCGCGGGTCGCCGCCGGCGCCTCCGGTGGTGAGAATTCGCGGGGCCAGCCCCTCGCGATACAGAAACAACGCGTGATTCAGGCGCGCTTCGAGCACGGGCGACGGGCGGCCTCGATATTCGGCCGCGCCGAGCACCACGATCACGTCGGCGGAGCGAGCTTCATCGATGGTCGATTGACGTTGGATCGCGCCGGCGGTGGTTCCCAGCCAGAAGGCCAGCCACACGGCGAGCACGCATCCGATCAGCACGGCGAGTCCGGCCCAGACCCGCCTGATTCGACGTTTCATCGCGTTATGCCAACATTGTAGTGGACGGGGAACGAACTTTTGACCGACACCCTAGTGGACAGTAAGAATCCCCTGCTCAAACAGGTGCGGCGCGCGGTGGCGCGAGGGTCGCTGACCGAGGACGGATTCGCGGTCGCCGAGAGCTTTCATCTGCTCGAGGAGGCGCTGAAGTCGGAGTGCGAAATTCAAGCCGTGATCGTCGCCGAATCGGTGAAGAATCCGGTGGCAGCGCACGTGCGCGGGCTGAACAGGACGCGGGTGATCGCGGTCTCCGACCGGTTATTCGCGGAGCTGGCGTCGACGGAAACCACGCAGGGTGCGATCGCGCTGGTGAAGCCGCCCGAGTGGACGCTCGATCATCTGCTGCGCGGGAAGGCGCTGGCGGTGGTGCTCGACGGAGTGCAGGACCCGGGCAATGCGGGCGCCATCGTGCGGGCTGCGGAGGCGTTCGGCGCGACCGGCGCGGCGTTCCTGAAGGGTTCGGTCAGTCCCTACAACCCGAAAAGCTTAAGGGGCTCGGCGGGATCCATGTTCCGGCTTCCGGTGGTGACGGGCGTGGACGAAATGCTGCTGCTGGCGGCGATCGATCAGCGGCAGATGACGCTGTACGCCGCGAATCCGCGCGCCGCGCAATCGATTTCGCAAGCGGATTTTTCGAAAAGCTGCGCGATCGTCATCGGCAGCGAGGGCCGCGGAGTAAGCGAGAAGCTACAGCAGCGCGCGACGGGCGTGAGGATTCCGACTTCGAAGGTGGAATCGCTGAACGCGGCAGTCGCCGCCGGCATCATGCTGTACGAAGCGCGCCGGCAAAGGATCGGCGCATGAGCCTGTTCGATTCCGCGCCGCTTTCCGCCGCAGATGACGCCAAACGACCGTTGGCCGAGCGTATGCGGCCGGAAAAGCTGGAAGATTTCGTCGGGCAGGAACACATTTTGGGTCCGGGGAAACCGCTGCGCGCGCAGATCGAGCGCGATGAGCTGAGCTCGTTGATTTTGTGGGGTCCGCCGGGCGTCGGAAAAACGACTTTGGCGCGGCTGATCGCGCGGATCACCAAGTGCGATTACGTACCGTTCAGCGCCGTGCTGGCGGGGATCAAGGAAATCAAGGCGGTGATGGCGGATGCCGAGCGCGCGCGGCGCATGGGACGGCGCACGGTTCTGTTCATCGACGAAATTCATCGCTTCAACAAAGCGCAGCAGGATGCGTTTCTGCCGTATGTGGAGCGCGGCGACATCATTCTGATCGGCGCGACGACGGAGAATCCGTCGTTTGAGGTGGTCTCGGCGCTGCTTTCGCGCGCCAAGGTTTATGCGCTGCGGGCGCTGTCGGTCGACGAGATCGTCACGCTGCTCGAACGGGCGCTCAAGATGCTGCAACTCGCCGCGCCGCGCGATTTGCTGGAGCAGATCGCGATTTATTCGGACGGCGATGCGAGGACGGCGTACAACGTTGTCGAATTGGCCTCGGCTGTGGCGCGCGAGGGCGTGCTGGACCGCGATGCAGTGGAATCGGCGATCGAGCGCAAGGTGCTGCTCTATGACAAGTCGGGCGAAGAGCACTTTAATTTGATTTCGGCGCTGCACAAAAGCGTTCGATCGAGCGATGCGGATGCGGCCCTGTACTGGCTGGCGCGGATGCTCCAGGGCGGCGAGGACCGGCTGTACATTGCGCGGCGGCTGGTGAGGATGGCGATTGAAGATATCGGGCTCGCCGATCCGCGGGCGCTGGAACAGGCCATCGCGGCGCAGCAGGCGGTCCATTTTCTGGGAGTGCCGGAGGGTGATCAGGCGCTGGCGCAGGCGGCGATTTATCTGGCGGTCGCGCCGAAATCGGATGCGGCGTATCGCGCGCTGAATCGCGCGATGGAGACGGTAGAGAATACGACGAATGAGCCGGTGCCGATGCAGCTTCGCAATGCTCCGACCAAGCCGATGAAGGAGTGGGGATACGGCGCCGGGTATCAGCACGCGCATCAATTCGAGGACGCGATCAATACGATGGAGTGTCTGCCGGACAAACTGCGAGGGACGGTGTTTTACGAGCCGTCCGGTCGCGGGGTGGAGGAAAGGATTCGGGCGAGGATCAAGGAGATCCGGAGCAGGAGGGCCGTTCAGGAACGCGAATGAACGCGAATGAACGCGAATGCGGCGCTCCGGACTACCCATCTGATTTTTACCCCCGGCATGACTGCCGGGGCTTGCCGTTCATCGACATACACAAGCCCCGCCAGTGATGGCGGGGGTGGGCAGTACCCGCGTACTGTGCTTAATGCCACCTCGTACCCTCTTGCGTGACGGGCAACGCCGGTTCAAACTCGTAGAGTCGTCGAACAGAAGATTTGTTACAGGATCAAGGACAATCAGGTGAGGCTAGAAGATACGAATCAAGCAGACCGCAGGCACTCGGACCGGTTTCCGATCGAGCGCGAAGTGCGGTACCGCGTATTGAACAAGCGCGGCGGCGATGAAGCCGGTGACGGCAAGACGATCAACATATCCAGTTCGGGGGTGCTGTTCAGCGCCGAGCACATTTTGTTGCCGGGCAAGCGCCTGGAGCTGTCCATCAGTTGGCCGGCTCAACTGAACAACAAGTGCGCACTGAAGCTGGTAGCGCGCGGACGGGTAATCCGGTTTGAACCGGGGATGGCGGCGATCGAGATCCAGCAGTACGAATTTCGCACGCAGGCGCCGGCGCATCTGGGCGTGGTTCCATTGAACTGACCCGGCTCAGCGTTCCGGTCCCCAAGCCAATTCAATCGTCAATCGAGGGCTTACGGCCCTGGCTTCAATCCGCTTAATGAATTGTTGCGAAGCGGGCGGCATCGGTCTCATACAATGGAATGGATGGAGACTTTGTATGGGCGCTGGATGCTGGCCTGGGAAAACCGGCTGTGCTCGCGCGCGACCAATCGGGTGGTTCGGCCGTTCGACTGGGGAATCGAGTGGACCGCGCGCTGGCCGTGCGCGGCGCGGCATCCCCGCAACGGAGGGGACGCGGAAACTTATCTCCGGCTGATGAACGAAATCGCGCTCGCCTCGAGCGACGAGTTTTTCGCATACGAAACGCCGCGGGATTTTTCGCTCGAAGGAAATCTGCTGCGTTTCACCAGCGCAGTGGAGACGCGCCACACGGAAAACAATCGCGTGCACGGGCAGTGGTTTCCGGCGCGGCGGAAACCCGGATCACGGCGCGTAGCGGCGCTGGTGCTGCCGCACTGGAACGCGTCGGCGACGCAGCATAACGCCCTGTGCACGGGTCTGGCCAGGCTGGGGATTTCGGCGCTGCGGCTGAGCCTGCCGTATCACGATTACCGTATGCCGGCGGAACTGGAGCGCGCCGACTACGCGGTATCGGCGAACGTCGCGCGGACCATCGATGCGACGCGACAGGCGGTGATCGATACGCGCAGCTCGATCGACTGGCTGTTCGCCGAGGGCCATGAGCGGGTGGGGATCGTGGGGACCAGCCTCGGCTCGTGCTATGCGTTTTTAGCGAGCACGCACGATCCGCGGCTGGAAGTGAACGTGTTCAATCACTGCTCGACCTACTTCGCCGATGTGGTTTGGGAGGGGCTTTCGTCGCAGCACATCCGGCAGAGCCTGGAATCGGCGATCACGCTCGAGCAGTTGCGCGAGGTGTGGAGCGTCATCAGTCCGCCGAATTACATCGACCGGTATGGATCGATGAAGAAGAAGACGCTATTCATTTATGCCCGCTACGACACGACCTTTCCGAAGCGCTTTTCCAAACAGGTGATCGACAAGGCGCGCGAGCTGCGCATGGACTACAAAGCGGTGGAAATGTTGTGCGGGCACTACACGCTGGGCGAGGCGCCGTTCAAGTTTCTGGACGGCTACCACATCTGTAGTTTTCTCAAAAGAAACCTTTAGTTCCCCAACATTTCGTCGATCAGTTTTTGGGCGCCGTACAGCTTGCGGAGCGCTTCGGTCATGGCGGCGGTGTGTACAGCGACGGCTCGATTGGTTTCGCCGTCGAAAATAAAATCGCCGACCAGCGATTCGATATTGCCGTCGAAAATCAACCCGACGATCTCGCCGTTTTTGTCGATCACCGGTGATCCGGAGTTGCCTCCGATGATGTCATTGTCGGTGACGAAATTGATCGGAGTGGCCAGATCGAGCGTATGGGCCGCTTCTCTCCAGCGGGCGGCGAGATTGAAGGGGGCCTGGTAGTTGAACCCGGCGGCACGATCGTACAAGCCGTAGAGCGTAGTCTTGGGAGGAGCGATGGTGCCGTTCATCGGGTAACCTTTGATGGTGCCGTAGGACAGCCGCAGAGTGAAGGTCGCATCGGGATAGGTGCTGCGTCCGTAGACGGCGAAGCGGGCTTTGCCGAGCTTCTCGCCGGCGCGCTGCTCGACGCTTTGCACGTTGTCCTCCTGCCACTTGATCATTTCGCGCCGTATCGGGTCGAGTTTGCGCGCGAGCACGATTTCCGGATCGGCCGACGCGGCGACCGCGGCTTCCCCGCCCTCGATCAATTGCTTTCGGAGCGCGGGATCGTCGAGTTTGGTGGGCTCGATGGTCGCGACGGCAGCATCGTGCGGCGTTCTTCCATCGAGCACGGTTCGCACGAACGCATCGCCGGCGCCGGCCTCGCTCAGGTCCAACAGCAGCGCACCGGTCATCCGCGCCGTTTCCATCTGTTTGTAAATCGGCGCCGGCGAGAACAACTGGAACCGCAAAGAGTCGAGTTGCGCGTCGTGGAATCCGGGCAGACGTTCGCCGTCGGGCTTCTTGATCTCGGCCACGTACTCGACGATAGTCGCGGCCAGGTTGGCGAGGCTGGAATCGACGCCGTGATAATACACTTCCTTGGCACGCGTGGCGGCCTTGCGCTCGGCTTCGGCGATTTCATCCCAGCCGTTGCCGTACTCGGATTTGAGCTGGGGATTTTGCGTCACGGCCGCTTTGAATTTCTCTTCGTCGGCGCGCTTGGTGTCCATCACATGGGGATCTTTCAGGCCCTTTTCTTCTCCGTCAATCGCCTTGACCGAATTTTGCAGATTGAAGATCTGCGAGGCGGCCTGGCGCGCGTGCTCCTCGCTGGTGGCGGAGAATTTCTGCAACGCCTCGATCCGATGACGCAGAATGTTCAGGAGGTTCGGAAAAGCCGTGTCCCGCTGATATTCGATCTGCGAAACAGTATCCAGACGTTCCGTGGAGCCGGGGTTGCCGGACACGAAAACCAGGTCTCCGTCGGGAGCGCCCTTCGGATTCCACTTGAGATAATTCGCGCTGTGAATCGGCTGGCCGTTTTCATAAACCCGCAACAGCGCCATATCGAGATCGTAGCGAGGATAGGTGAAATTGTCGGGATCGCCGCCGAAAAACGCCGTCTGCTGCTCGGGGGCGAAGACGATCCGGATGTCGGTGTACTTCTTATATCGATAGAGCCAATATTCGCCGCCCTGATACAGCGCGATCACGTCGCTCCGCAAACCGGTCTTATCGAGGCTTTCCCGCTCGATGGCCGCGATAATCTTCTTGCGCTCGGCGAACTGTTGCTCGGGATTCTGGGCATTCCTGGTCGCCGCTTCGACGCGAGCGGTCACGTCTTCCGTGGACATGAGGACGTCGACTTCCAGGTCGGGAGACTTGATTTCCTGATCGGGCGTGGCGGCGTAGAATCCGTTCTGAATGTAATCGTGCTCGGCCGTGGAACTTTTTTGGAGCTGACCGCGCGCGACGTGATGATTGGTCAGCAGGAGGCCGTGCGGACTGATGAAGGACCCCGAGCCGCCGTCGTTCAATCGAACCGAGGACAGGCGAACGTGATCGAGCCATTCCTTGGTCAGCGTGAAGTGATATTTCTCCTGGATGAGCTTGACCGGGGGGTTATCGAAGGTCCACAGGCCTTCATCGGCGGACGACGGGACGCTGAGAAGCCCCCCGCACAGGATCAGAACGGAGCAACGGTTCAGGATGGCCACAAGAGTTTCCTCGCTTCCCTCCATTGCAACACGACCGGGAGTGTTATTGAAGTGCGCGAATGACGTCCGCGGCGCGATACCTGGTCTCGCCCGGCGCGAGGAAACGAACGATCGACGGCAGGTCGAACCCGGAAGTGACCATGCCGGGCTCCGTATATTTGCCGTTGCGAACCTGAGGGTGGCCGATGGTTGCGAGCAGCGTATTGCAGAGGCATTTGCGGCCTTCGGCGGATTCCGGCTTGCCGCCTTTGGAGACGTACAGTGTGGCCGGTTCGGCGGGGCAGCGGTAATCGATTTCACCGGAATCGGTGCGGTAGGGTTCGCGCAGGTATCCGAGATCGCAGATGCGCGGGCGCGCGGCATAGACTTCCGGGTCCGAGAGCGTGCCTTCGAGTCTGGCAACCTTGAACGGAAAATTCGTGGGCGAAGCCAGCACATCCGTGGAAACGCGGGCGTCGCCGGCGATCACTTTGTCGAAAATCGCGCGCTTGTAATCGTCGCGTAAGCCGGATTCTTCGCAGAACGCGAATGCGGTTCCGACCTGCACTCCCGCGGCTCCGGCGGCAAGCGCATCGCGCAATTTTTCCGGTCCGCCGTAGCCTCCGGCGAGCCAGAACGGCAAGCCCAGCTGGCGGATCTTCTCGAGATCCACCTGATCGCGTTCGCCGTAGATCACCTCGCCCGATTCGTCGAGCTGCAATTTCCCTCTGGGCGGG
>DATHCE010000287.1:0-12432 GCA_035319685.1 Bryobacteraceae bacterium
CGGCGCGCTGGAGCACACGCAACATGCGCGGCTGGTGAGCGAGCAGCGAGGCGCGAAACGCCACCGGATCCTCGCCGGCGGCGGCGGCCGCTTCGTCGATGAAGCTTTCGGTGAAGAAAGCGTTGTGCGAATGCGCCACCGAGCGCCAGATGCCGATCGGCACCAGTGCGTCGGAGGCCTGGTGAGCAACGCGCGCGGCGGGAAATGCGTAACCGGTGTCGAACGCGCCGCTGTTCGATCCGTCGGCGAAGGATGGCGCGCCCATGCTGGAACCGGCCGAGGTGGCCTTCCATGCCACCAATTTGCCGTGCGCGTCAAAGCCGGCCTGATGGCGCGACACGAAGGCCGGACGATAGTAGTCGTGCGCCATGTCCTGTTCGCGCGACCAGATGGTCTGCACCGGGGCTCCGCCGGCTTCGCGCGCGATGGCCGCGGCCTGCGAAATGATGTCGACGAACGTGCGGCGTCCGAAGCCGCCCCCGAGGGTGGTTACGTTCACGGTAACCTTGTCCGGTTTGATGCCCAGCACTTTGGCGACGGCGCTGGCCGCGAAGCCGGGACCCTGCGTTCCCGCCCATACCGTAGCGGCGCCATCCTTAAATTGCACGGTGCAGTTCATCGGCTCCATGGTGGCGTGAGCGAGATATGGGACACGATACTCGGCGCTGATCGTCTTGGCCGCGGATTTCAGCGCGGCGTCGACGTCGCCGTGCTCGTAATGCGCATGGCCGGGGTGCGTGTCGAGGGTCCGCGACAACCCGTCGATCACCTCTTTACTCGACAGATTCGCGGCCGGGCCATCGTCCCATTCCACGGTGACTTTTCTAACCGCGTTCATCGCATGGTAAGGAGTATCGGCAATGACGGCCACCGCTCCCGTACCCGCGCCGTAACTGGCGAGGCCGCCGGAGTACGGGTCGAGCGCGATAACCTTGCGAACACCCGGCAGCGATTGCGCCGCCGCGCCGTCGAAGCGCCTGACCTTGCCGCCCACTGTCGGGCACATCGCGAGGCTGGCATAGAGCAGGCCCGGCGGCAGCACGTCGATGGCGTAGACCGCCGACCCGCGGATCTTGGCTGCGTTGTCGAGACGGCGCACCGGCTTGCCGATCAGCTTGAACGCCGACGGGTCCTTGACCGCCACGTTTCTGGGTACCGGCAACTGCGAGGCGCGTACGGCCAGTTCCCCGAACGAGGCGCTTTTGCCGGAAGGATGCAGCACGCGGCCGGACTCGGCGCCGCATTCGCTCGCCGGCACATTCCACATTCCGGCCGCGGCGGCGATCAGAGCAGCGCGGGCGGATGCGCCGGCTTCGCGCATCGGCAGCCATTGATCCTTCATGCTCGACGAGCCGCCCGTCCCGATCGCATTGGGCACCTCTCGGATGATTTTCGCGCCCATCCATTGAAGGGTGCGCTTCATGTAGCCGTTATCCTCCGGTTGAAACGGTAGCGAATCGACGATCTCGGCCTGATTGTTGTAAATCGTGTCGAGCGTCGACTGCTCGAGCCTGATCTGCTCCCACGCCGCGTCCATCTCGTCCGCCAGCAGCATCGCGAGGCCGGTGTGTACGCCTTGGCCCATCTCGGCCTGCGACATCACCACGGTCACCGTGTTATCAGATGACACTTTGACCCATCCGTTGAGCGCTACCTGGCCGGGCGCCACCGGCAGGGGACGTCCGGGGGTGAGGCGCTGGCGCGGCGGCAGGATGGACCATCCGACGACCAGTGCGCCGGCCGCACCGGCGGTGTACTGAAGGAAGTGACGACGTTTCAGCTTGGCCATGTTGATTCACCCGGCGCACACGCGTTTGCGCACACAGGCAATTATACGCGCCTTTTCAAGGGTATTCTCGACGGCGAGGACGTGTGGCTTAGTTTTGGAGCGCGCGAAGAACGTCGGCACCGGGTTGGGCGCCCACGAGGAAGCGGGTTATGGCGTGCAGCGTCACGCGCATCACATGATGAAAGCGGCCTTCAGCCGGCGGAGGTTCGTTCTGCAAATCGATCTGCGATCCGCCCAGGTAATGCGGAGGAGGCGGAGGAGGCGGTGCGGTCGGGGCCGCTGGCGGCGGCGCGCTCTTACCGGTATCGGCGCCGGCTCCGAGTCCGCCACCGGATGAACTCGCGCCGCCAATCCCGCCTCTTGGAATCCTCGATTCGTAGGTGCTGACCGCATCCACGATCATTCTGAGCGCGCGCTGGGCGATCATGCGCTTGTCGATGCCGGAGGAAGCGATCGGCTCGTCGCGATACACGCGCAGCGATTCGCCGGTGGTCAGCGTGCGCGGGTTGCCGCGCGGCAGCAGCGCGTGCTGCACCTCGACGACGCCTTCTTCCACCTCCACCGTGGTGGTTTCATCGTCGCCATCGACGGAAATGTCAAACGTGGTTCCCCGAACCGAGATTACTGCCGTCGGCGTCAATACGCGATTGGGGTTCGGACCATACAGATGTTCGATGTGAACTTTCACCCGCCCCACCAGCACGTCCAGCAGATCCTTCCAGTTCGGCGCATTCTTTCGAAACACGACGCGCGAGTTGGGATACACGTCGAACGTCGATCCGTCGGAAACCTGAAACGTCGCCTGCCCGTCGGGTCCGGTGATGATGAGCTGCTTCACCTGGATCGTGTCGCCGACCACCAGCGCCCAGGGCTCGGAATCCTTCAATACCGAAACCTGGCCGGTGAGCGTGACGACTTTCGCCGCGTAATTCACGGAATCGATGGGCGGCATCTGCGCCAGGCACACACCGGCCGTGGCTGCAAGCAGCAGCGACAACTTCGCCCTGGCCGCGCGTATCAAGCCGTACATCGACAAACCCTCTCCTCGAGTCCTCCTATCGAACCCGTTTCAGACAGTCTAACACTAAAATTGCATTGCAAGTCCTTGTCCGGGCCTAGGATATCTCCCTAGGTCTAGAGGAATCAACAGTTTCTGAGAAAAACTGCCGATAAAAACGTATACAATGGTCACGAGCTGTGTTTAGAAGCGCCACAATCCGGATCGTAATTGCCACAGTACTGGGCGTGGTGGGTGTCCAGGCCCAAACTAGCGCCGAGACAACGGCGGAATGGCGGCATATCGGCAATTCCGCGATTGACCTGTCCTTGGCTGGGCTCGCTACCGGTCCGGTGGATCGCGCGTGGTATTCGGAGGGCGGGCCGCTCTTGATCCACACGGTTTCCGGACGTGTGTTTGAGACGGCCGATTTCGAAACCTGGCGGGCATCTTCCGCAACGCCGCCGGCGGCTCCGTTGAATCGCGCGGTTTCGGCGGCGCGCCTCGCGGAAAGCAACGCCACCATCCGCACCGGCCGCGAGATCGCATATGCATTCGGAAAATTTGTGTATCGATCCGAGAACAACGGAGCGAGCTGGGATAATCTCACCGAATTCCGGTCCGAATCGATCGTGGGCGGTCCACTGTACGATCTGGCGGTGTCGCCGGCCAATGATGACGAGGTGGTCGTCGCCGGAGCAGACGGCGTGTTCCGGTCGATGGACGGCGGAAAAACCTGGAGCGGTTTGAATGAGAGCCTTCCCAATCTGCCCGCGTCGCGATTGCTGAGCCTTCCGGCGGGCGATCGTGGCGCGAACCTGGCGCTGACCGACGGCAGCGCGGTCGAATGGGTGCCAGGCCAGAAAGCCGCGTGGACGCCGGTCGACAATCCGCAGCTTGCCAATGAACTCGAGCAGCGGCGGATGTATTCCTCGCAGCGCGGAATGCCGGTCACCACCGTGGCAAATTCCGGCGATTACATTTATACGGGCATGGTCGAAGGCCGGTTGAGCGTCTCCGCCGATCGTGGCGTGACGTGGACCATGGGCGGGTTGAACGATACCGGCACGATCGAGCGAATCTGGATAGATCCGAACGATTCTCGCGTGGCGCTGGCCGTGGCGGGCGTGCACGCTCGCAATCCGGCGGCCGCCGCCCCGGCGCCGCACGTTTTGCGCACCCAAAACGGCGGATTGTTCTGGGACGATCTGACGGGCAACCTGCCCGATGTGGCCGCCCATGGCATCGTCGCCGATCGCGAGAGCGGTGCGGTGTACGTCGCAACGGACGCGGGCGTATTCATGACTTACACCGACCTTCAAAGCCTGGGCGGGGCTCCCCAATGGACGCCGGTCGGTGGACTTCCGCAAGGCCGTGCCATGGATGTGAGCCTCGATTCGCAAGCGAATCAACTCTGGGCAGCGCTCGATGGACCCGGCGTGTACGCGGCGGTTGCGCCGCACCGTTTGCGCGATCCGCGGGTGGTCAGCACGGCCGATCTCATTGCCCGCGCGGCCGCGCCCGGATCGCTGGTGAGTGTGCTCGGCGCGAAAGTCGAGACGGCGCAGGCCGGCGGACTTCAGGTCCCGGTGCTGACCGCAAGCGATACCGAATCGCAGCTGCAGATTCCATTTGAGGCGACCGGTTCCTCGCTCCTGCTCGCCGTGAATTCGGCGGCCGGCAGCGTTACGCTCCCGGCGGTCGCATTGGGCGCGGCATCGCCGGCGATTTTTGTGGATCGCGACGGCTCGCCCATTTTGCTCGACGAAGACACGGGAATGATGCTCAATGCAATGAATCCGGCGCACTCGGGATCGCACTTGCAGATCCTGGCGACCGGGCTCGGACGGGTTAAGCCGGATTGGCCCACCGGGATTCCGGGGCCGGCCGACGACCCGCCGCAAGTTGTCGCGGCGGTACACGCCTATCTCGACCGCCAGCCGGTGGAAGTGACGCGCGCGGTGCTTTCGCCATACATCGGTTTCTACATAATCGACGTGCAGGTGCCGAAGGTCGTGAACTACGGGCCCGCCGAACTGTATCTCGAAGCGGACGGCCAGCCGAGCAATCGTGTGCGCGTGTACATCCTTCCCTGAGATAATTAAGGTTCCCATGGCGGATGAGCTGAGCAACGGTAAATCGAGGCTCGATCGCGTCGAAGCGCTGATCGAAGTGCTGGTCAACGAGCATATAGCGTTTGCCCACGAACACAAGCAGCTTCTGACGGCACAAATCGTGCTGACCGATCGTGTCGACCGGTTGGCGCGCCAGATCGAGGAGTCCCATCGGGAACTGCGGGAGGCGCAGAAGCACACCGACGACCGGCTGAATGCTCTCATCAGCATTGTCGACGACCTGATCCGCAAACGCCCGCCGCAATAATTCGGTTCGGGTGTATAGTGTATCGTTGATGCGATTATTGCGATTCGCGGTTCCGATTCTGCTGGTATTTGCCCCCCTGGCCGGGGCCCAGGATAAAGCCGGCGAGAAGACCGAAAAGCTTGCGCCGTATTATCCGACGCCGGAAACGATCGTCGAAAGAATGCTGCGCTTCGGGGAACTGAAACCGGGCGAAAAAATGTTTGATCTAGGCTCGGGCGACGGCCGCATTGTCATCATGGCCGCTCAGAAATTCCAGGCGGATGCGACCGGCGTGGAGTTTGACGATTCGCTGTACCGTCAAAGCATGGAGAAGATCCGGACCCTGGGCCTCGCCGCGACTGCGCGCATCATCCATGGCGATCTGCTAAAGCAGGATTATTCTTCAGCCGATTTATTGACTGTATATCTGCTGCCCATGTCGAACGACAAAGTAACGCCGATTCTCGAAAAACAATTGAAAAAGGGCGCGCGCATCGTCGCGCACGATTTCGAATTTTCGGCGTGGAAGCCTGAAAAAATCCAGGATATTGACGACGACGGCGAAGGCCGCAGCCACCGGTTGTACCTGTACAGGCGCTGAAGATGGTGCCGTATCGGGCGCGGCTGGCGCTCCGCATCGCGCGCATCGTGCTGGCGCTGGCATGTCTCGGCTGGTATACGTGGGCGGCGCAGGAACGATTCACGTCTCTGCTGGCGGTGCTCGCCGCTTATCTGGTGTATTCGATCGGCGCGTTGTTCGAGTTGCGTTTCGATTCGCCGGTCCGCGCCGGGATTGCCTTGATCGCCGACACCGCGTTTTTCGGATTCTGGAGCTGGGTGATCGGAGCGGGATGGGTGAGTTGGCCCGCATCGGGATGGTTCTCGACGGCGTTGTGCATCTACCTGCTCGGCTCCGCGGTCCTGTTGCACGATTTGATTCGCGTGATCGGCGTCGCCGCAGTGGCCGCGACCCTGGCCGCGCTTTTTGCTCCGCATAGCGATTTGCCTCCGGTATGGGTCCCGATCGCAGCGGGCGGCGTGGCCATCTCCGCCGCAATTCACAAACGCTACCTGGATCGCCGTCTGTCGAATACGCTGCGCCATAACGTGATCATCCGCTCCCAAGCCCAGGGCGCGCGTGAAGCCGAGCGCCAGCGCATCGCGGCCGATTTTCATGACGGCCCGCTGCAAAGTTTCATCAGCTTCCAGATGCGCCTGGAGATTGTCAGAAAACTGCTCGCGCGTGACGTGGAATCCGGCGTCGAGGAATTGCGCCAGCTTCAGGAACTGTGCCGCAGCCAGGTGAGCGACCTGCGCAGTTTTGTCCGCAGCATGCGCCCGGCCGACGAGGGCGTCAGCCTGCCCGCCTCATTGAGCCGCATGGTGGACCAATTTCAGCGCGAGACCGGCATCACGGCCGTATTCACCAGCAACGACGTGCGCGACCCGGCGGAGACCGAAGTATCGCTTGAACTGTTGCAGATCGTGCGCGAAGCGTTGAACAACATCCAGAAGCATTCCGGCGCGACGCGCATTGCGATCGCGGTCGGCATGCGCGATCATCACGTCGAGATTCGCGCCGAGGACAACGGCGCGGGATTTCCCTTCAGCGGATCGTTCAATCTGGACGAGCTGGACTTGCTGCGGCTGGGCCCGGTGAGCATCAAGCGGCGCGTGCGCCTGCTCGGCGGCGAACTGCAGCTCGACTCGAAGCCGGGCCAGGGAGCGAGCCTGTTGATCCGCATTCCGGTCTGAAGAAGAATGGCCACGAATAAGCACGAATGCACACGAATCAGAAGGGTTATTCGCGTTTATTCGTGTTTATTCGCGGCTATTTTTCTTCCCGGTTGCGGCCGGTATGCCGATTTCACCTTGCCCGCGCCGGACGCCTCCGGACCGCGCGCGCCATTCGCGTGGCAGGCGTCGCCGTCGCCGGTGATCGATCGCGCCGGCGCGAGCGACGTGCTGAATCCATCCGTCATCCGGTTTCGCGGGGCTTATCTGAACCTTTATTCCGCCTACGACGGCCGCGCCTGGCGAACTGCGCTCGCGACTTCGACAGATGGCATCGTCTGGACCAAGCGCGGAATCGTGTTGTCGCTGTCGGGTTGGGAAGGTTCCTACATAGCTGCGAACGGATCGGCGGTTGCCACAAGCGATCGGGTCTTTTATTGGTACGAAGCCGGCGATCCGCTGCGCATCGCGCTCGCGACTTCACCGGACGGGATCGAATGGACCAAAGACCCGCATCCGGTGATCGAAACCGGGCCGCGCGGCAGTTTCGACGAGCGCGCCGTCAGCGATCCCTACGTGATTCGCGCGGGCGACCGGTTCTATCTTTTTTATACCGGCCTCGATCGCGCGCGGCGGCAGCGCATCGGCGTCGCACGATCAGAGGACGGCAGGCGGTGGGAAAAATTGCGGTCGAATCCGGTCCTCGAAATCGGCGCGGCAGGCGCTTTCGATGAACGCGCGCTCGGTGAACCCGCCGTCTGGTCGAGCGGAGGATGGTGGTGGATGCTCTACACCGGCAGCGATCGCGCGGAACATCGAAAAATCGGCCTGGCAAAATCGGCGGACGGCGTCGATTGGGAACGCGATCCCGGTTTCCCTCCCATAACCGGTGGCGAACCGTGGGACAGCGCCGTCGTCTGCGATCCGACGGTCGAAGTGCTCTCGGATTCGGTGCGCGTGTGGTTCGGAGGCGGCGATGTTCCGAGTCCGGATCAGAACCTGCACGGACAAATTGGAATGGGAATACTGAAATCGCGACCGCTCAGCGATGCGCCAGTCGAATCCGTTCATTGACCGCGCCGGATTTACGGCGGGAACATTCGATCAGCGAGTTTCCTCCGCTTTCGAGGACCATCTTTCTTGCGTGCGCGTACTTGCGCGCGGCTTCCGGATGCGCCCGCAGGTAGTCACGCAGGGCGACGTCATTGGTCCGATGATCTCCGCACCGCCCGACTAGACGGCCGCCTGAACGGCGTGGACCTCATGTCAGCATCATGACCTGTTTGCCGTGCTCTTCCTTAGGAGGCATCGGAGCGATCTTGAACGCCGCCTGTGCGCGAAGTCGAAGATAAATGCGTCCTCGACTCCCGCCTCGCCGGTCATCGCAGCAAGATGGACCGGTGCGTCCCGTTCTCTCATCTTTGACGATCAGCGTTTGGCGACTTGAAAATGGCTCAACGTATCGGCGTAGCTCGCGATGCCCTTATACAGCGCTTCGGCGATCTTCTGCCGCTGCTCGGACTTCTTCAGCAGCGCTTCGTCGCGCGCGTTGGTGAGGAACCCGATTTCGGCGAGCACGCTCGGCATCTGCGCGCCGATCAGCACCACGAAGGGAGCCTTCTTGACGCCGCGGTTCTTCGCCGTGGAGTTGCTTCGGGCGGAAACTCCGTACAGCGCGCTTTCGACGCGCGTGGCGAACTCGCGCGACTCGTCGATTTTGTCCTTGAGTGCGATTTTCTGGAGCAGGTCCTTCAGCTCGAACACGCTTCGCTCGGACGTCGCGTTCTCTCTGGTAGCCACTTCGAGCGCGGTTTTCGAAGTCGTGAAATTCAAATAGTACGTTTCCACGCCGGCCACGTTCCGGTACGGCGACGAATTGGCGTGAATCGACAGGAACAGGTCGGCCTTGTGATCGTTAGCAATCTGGGTGCGCTGCTCAAGCGGGATAAACGTGTCGTCCGGCCGGGTGTAGATCACTTCGCTTCCCAACCGTTCTTGGAGTAATTTCCCCAGCCTTTGCGCCACGTCCAGCACCACGTCCTTTTCGAGCAGACCTGACGGGCCGTGGGTGCCCACGTCGTGACCGCCGTGGCCGGGATCGATGACCACGCGACCGAGCTTCAATCCGAGTACGCGGGTCAGCGACCGGTCGCCGTTCGAATTGCTCTTGGCGGGCAACGCGACCCGGGCTTCCGCGTTCTTCGACGGAAGCGCAGTGGTGTTGGCGGAAACGAGCTCCGTTTTCACCGGCGCCGAGATTGCCGGATCGGCCAGCGGAGCGATCCCAGGAGCCGGAGCGATCCCGGGCGGCGGAGGCAGCGCCGGCGCCAGCAGCGGGTGCGCGGCCGTGCTGCTCGCGCGGGTCGAGTTCCGCGTGGTCATGAGACTATCGAAGCTCGGCAACACCTTCGGCGCAGCGGCAGCGATGGTCGCCGGCGGCTGCGGCAGAATTTCGGGCGACGGTTCGGGACGCGGCTGAATCAGGCGCAACGGCGGCGGCTGGAACGTACGCCGCTCCGCTTTGGCGACGGCGTTCGCCGGGGCGCTCGCCGGCACGTCATTCGCAAGCAGGTCGGGCGCGACGTTTTTGAGCGGTGGATCGGTGAGCGTTGTCGCGCCGGTCGCGCTGGTGGCCGGGGGCGGCGCCGGACTATCCCTTAAACGCAATTCGATCATCAGGCGGTTGGGGCTCGAAAGCTGGGATGCCGTGAACTCGGCGTGCTGCTCGAGATCGAGCACGATGCGCGTCACTCCGGGTTGGGTCTCCGCGACGCGAATCTGTTTGATCAGCGCGTCGGCGACCGGAATCACGTGCATGCCTCTTTCCATCATCGAAGGCCTGGCGCCCACGATGTCGAAAAACAGCCGCTCCGGATTGGGCAGGCGATCGGATTTGTAGTGAAAATCGGAGGAAACCTCGATGGCAACGCGCGTCACGTCTCCGAGCGACCAGAATCGAACCGAGGTGACTTTCGCGGTCTCGGCTTTAGCCGGCCCGGCGTTGGAAGTACCAGCCAGGCACACTCCCAGCGCAAGCATCGCGCCGGCCAGCACGCGCGCGCTACGGCGTCGTCCTGAGGAACAACCTGCCATTCGCGTCTACGAAATACTCCAGTTTCGGATGCTGCTCCGCGGGCACCCCTTGAGCCTCCACTGGAGCAGTGGGTGCCGCGGCTTCCGGCGCGGGCTGCTTCGCCTGGTCCGATTTGCGGGCCTCGAGGTATCGCCGGCCCACCTGCTCCACGTAGTTCTGCGTTTCCTTGTACGGAGGAACCCGGTTGTATTTCCCGACCGCGCCCGGGCCCGCATTGTAGGCCGCCAGCGCCAGCCTGTCGTCCTTATAAACGCCCTGCAGATACTTGAGATATTTCACGCCCGCTTCGATATTCTGTTGCGGATCGAAGCTGTTGCTGACGCCGAGCATCCGCGCGGTCGGAGGCATCAACTGCATCAGCCCCTCGGCGCCTTTCGGTGAAATCGCGCCGGCGTCGTAGTTGCTTTCTACCCGGATCACGGAATCGACCAGCAGCGGATCGACGTCGTGTTTGCGCGCGGTCTGATCGACCAGGTCGCGAATCTCTTTCGAAGGAATTTTCGCGGCGCCCTTGGGCCCGGCCACCACCACTTTTCGCACCAGTTTTCCCGTACGCGGATCGGCGCGCACCACTACCGTTTTGCGATCCGGCGCAACCGGCGGCGCATCTGCTGCCAGCAGCGAGCCTTTGGGGGAGGCGGTCAGCATGGCAAGTCCTATTAAACAAATATACAACGTTTTGTTTCCGGCAACTATACGCCGATCACCCTCGAAGACATACGCTATCATCTTCTCATGAGCGGGGCGCCGGCAGGAAATCCGCGCGCGGGTTACGTCCTGGCAGGCGGCCGAAGTTCCCGTATGGGACGCGACAAGGCCCTGCTGCCGATCGACGGCGCGACCCTGATCGAACGCATCGCTTCGCGTGTTCAACTCGCCGCCGGCCAGGTGAGCATCATCGCGCCGCCCGATCGCTATCCCCATTTGCGATACCCGGTGATCGCCGACGTCGTCGAAAATTGCGGACCGCTCGGCGGCGTCTTCACTGCGTTGACGGTTACCGAATCGCCGTGGAATCTGGTGGTCGCCTGCGATATGCCCGCACTGACCGTTCGATTCCTCGAAGATTTGTTCGGCGCGGCCGAATCGGGGGATTTCTGGGATGCCGTTGTCCCGGAAACCGGCGCCGGACTCGATCCGCTGTGCGCTGTCTACCATCGCCGATGCCTTGAAAAGGCGGCTTTCGCCATTAATCGTAAGATTCTCAAAATGCACGATTTCGTCTCAACTCTTGTAATTCGCCGATGGCCGGTTTTGAACGCCGCGCCGCTTGAAAACATCAACACGCCCGATCAATGGCCAGATCCATCTGATGACCAATGGAATGACCCGCGGAGCGCGCGATGACGCCCCCGAACAACGAACTGATCGTTGCGCCTCAGCATTACGTCCAGTTCAGCCACGTTTATAAGACGTTTGACCACCCCGTTTTAGTCGACGTCAATTTTCATGTCGACGCCGGAGAGACACTGGCGATCATCGGCCGCAGCGGCGTTGGCAAGTCCGTCAGCCTGAGCCACATCATGGGATTCCTCAAGCCCGACGCCGGCCGCGTGGTGGTTTCCTATACCGACATCACCGATTTCACGGAAGCCGAGATGCGCCGCATCCGCAAGAAAGTCACCATGGTGTTTCAGTCCGGCGCTCTGTTCGATTCGCTCACGGTGGGAGAAAACATCCTGTTCTCGCTCGAGCTGCGCGACGATTACGACGAAAAAAACAAGGAAGATGTCGTCAACGGTTTGCTGCAGATGGTGGATCTGCTCGAATACAAGGATTACTACCCGGCCGATCTATCCACCGGCTATAAGCGCGCTGTGGCGATCGCGCGCGCGCTCGCCGCGCAGCCCGAATGCATTCTCTACGACGAGCCGACCACCATGGTCGATCCGATCATGTCGGATCATCTCGGCAATCTGATGCTCCGCCTGAAGACCCAGCTTCGTTTGACCGGCATCGTGGTCACGCACGACCTCGATTTGATGCGTAAAATTGCGGATCGCGTGGTCGTCTTATTCGAAGGGCGATCGATTTACTTCGGCCCGGTCGCGGATTTGGAAAAATCGGACCATCCCCACATCCGGGAGTTCCTCGCGATGGACGAAGTCTAATCAGAAATGGACAAAGTCCGGGAAGAAATGGATGAGGTTGGACCCCAATGCGAACCCTGCTTCTCGCCTGCCTGAGTTTTTCATTGTTGGCGCAGACGCCGACCATCGAGCAGTCGCGACGACGTGCTGAGCGGAGTCGACGCCGTCGTCGCCAAGGGCTACATCGATCGCGATCGTATCGGTTCCATGGGACGGCGCGAAATAACCTCTACTTTTCCGCGTAATACCCGTCGCGAGCCTGCACGATTTGACTTCTTTCGTTTGTCGTAACCCGCAATTTTCGATAACCGTAACCGGCGTCCTTGTCGGGCGTGTATCCCAGGCTGTACTGGCTGCGCAGCTCGTC
>DATHCE010000288.1:0-4145 GCA_035319685.1 Bryobacteraceae bacterium
GTGCGGCGAGCGCGCGTTGGGCCGGGTCCGCCCGCCTCCATCGACCGGGTTTACGTGTTGTCACGGGTGACGCTGGGCGCCGACGTAGCCGTGACCAGCGTGATGCTCGATGCGGCGAAGCGGCGTTATCCCGGCGCAGAGATCGTTTTTGCGGGACCCCGAAAATCGTACGAAATGTTTGAATGCGATCCGCGCATCCGCCACTTGCCGACTCCGTATGCGCGCGCAGGATCGTTGCGGGACCGGTTGCGCGCGTCGGCGTCGTTGTGGATCGGGGACGGTATCGTCATCGATCCGGACTCGAGATTGACGCAGCTCGGATTGATTTCGATTTGCGACGACGATCGTTATTTTTTCTTTGAAAGCCGGTCCTATGGCGGCGATGAAAATGAGCGATTGCCGGCGCTCGCGGCGCGATGGGCGCGGGAAACCTTTGGCGTTGAAGATGCGCGGCCGTTCATCGCGCCGGTGGCGGCTGCGGGCGAGGCGGCGGACGTCACGGTCAGTTTGGGCGTGGGAGCGAATCCGAACAAGCGCTTGGGCGACGGATTCGAGCGCGAGCTGTTCCGGATACTGGCAGGGCGTTCCGTGTTGGCCGACAAGGGCGGCAGCGGGGAGGAGCGCGAGCGTGTGGAGCGCGCGATCCTGCCGGGCATGCGGACGCATGAAGGAGCGTTCGCTCCGTTCGCGGCCGAGATCGCCCGATCGAAGCTGTTCATCGGGTACGATTCGGCGGCGGGACACGTCGCATCGGCGTGTGGGGTTCCCTTGATCAGCATTTTCGCGGGCGCGGTGAGCGAGCGAATGTTCGAACGCTGGCGCCCGAATGGGGAAGTGATTCGCGGCGAGGATGCCAATGCACTCGAAAAGCTGCGGCGAGCGATCCTGATATGCGACGGACGTTGCTGACCGGGCTGCTGGTGTTGATCGCGTGCGGTCCGCGCGTCGCACAGCTTACGTTTCAGGCGCGCGTTTCCGATCTGCGGCACGCGCCCAAGGATAAACGAGCGGACGATTTCGTCGAGATCACCGCGCCGGGCGAGTTGCTCGATCCTCCCGGCGATGTGAAACAGGTCGCGCGCAAGGACGCAGACTGGAGAACTCCCGAAGACGCGACGGCGTCGATAGTTTCCGCGAACATCGCCGGCGACGCGTCGTGGGCCGCCGACAATTATGTGGCTGAGGAGCGCGAACAAGCCCGGCGCGGGCTCCGCGATCCGGCGGTCGCGCAACGGACGTGGGATTACTACCGCAATATGGGTAAGGTCGTGACGATGGGGTGGGCGGAGGTGCGCGGATTCCGGCTCATTTTTCTCAGCGGCAGAGACGAGGACGGCGACACGACGTTCGTGGTGTTGACGCTCAAGAGGACCGCGGACGGTTGGCGGGAGAGCAACGCGCTGGCGAACTCGGAAGAGTTCGAAGTGATCTGGACCGCGCTCAACACCGGCGGAATTCGCGCGGCATGACCGCGTGCTTACATATACATCCCGCCGTTCACGTTCAACACGTGGCCGGTGATATATCCCGCTTCTTCGCTTGCTAAAAATTTAACAGCGGCCGCAATATCTTCGGGTTTTCCGAATCTTTTTAGCGGAATATGACTCAACATATTTTCTTTTAACTCCGGCGACAACGCGGCCGTCATGTCGGTATCGATAAATCCCGGAGCGATTGCGTTCACGGTGATGTTGCGGCTCGCCATTTCCTGCGCGAGCGATTTCGTCAGACCGATCAATCCCGCTTTCGACGCGACGTAATTCGCCTGGCCGGGATTGCCCGCCTCGGCGACCAGCGAGGAAATGTTGATGATGCGGCCCCAGCGTTGCTTCATCATGGGATGCAGGACTTGCTGGATGGCCAGGAACGCGCCGGTCAAATTGGTGGCGATCACCGCGTCCCAATCGTCTTTTTTCATGCGCAGCGCGAGACCGTCCCTGGTGATTGCGGCGTTGTTCACCAGAATGTCCACCTTGCCTGCTTGGGCGAAGGCTGCCTGGATCGATTCGGGCGAGGCGAGGTCGATTTCGACCCAGGTCGAGCCCGGAATCGCCGCGGAGGCTTCTTCGAGCCTGGCGCGATCGCGGGCGGCCAACACCACTCGCGCGCCCGCTCCGGCGAGTGCGTGCGCGCATGCACGGCCGATTCCCCGGCTCGCTCCCGTAACCAGTGCCGTTCGGTTTGTCATGATTTAGATTATGGCCTACGACGACCTGCGCGAGTTCGTGCGCGCACTGGAAAAGAAGAACGAGCTGAAGCGCGTCGCGATCGAGGTGAATCCGGCGCTCGAAATCACGGAGTTCGCCGATCGCAGCGTCAAATCCGGCGGACCCGCGCTGTTGTTTGAAAAACCCACAGGGCACGACGTTCCGGTGCTCATCAACGCATTCGCCAGCATGCGGCGGATGGAGATTGCGCTGGAAGTCGACTCGGTCGAACAAGTCGCGCGGCGCATCTACGAATTCCTGGAGATGCGGATGCCGGAAGGGATCATCGGCAAATTGAAGATGCTGCCGAAGCTCGCCGAAGCGGGCGCGTTCTTTCCGAAGATGGTTTCCGACGGGCCGTGCAAGGAGATTCGCCGGCGCGAGAAATTTTCACTCGACTATTTTCCGATCCTGAAGTGCTGGCCCGAAGACGGCGGGCGATTCATCACGCTGCCGATGGTGTTCTCGAAGAATCCGGACACGGGCAAGCGCAACTGCGGATGCTATCGGCTGCAGGTGTACGACGAACGCACCACGGGCATGCACTGGCAGACGCACAAGCAGGGCGCCGAGCATTACCGGCGCATGCGGGCGCGCGGAGAAACGAAACGAATGGAGGTGGCCGTCGCGATCGGCGCGGATCCCGCGACAATGTACTCGGCGATTCTTCCACTGCCTCCCGATCTCGACGAAATGATGATGGCGGGATTCCTGAGATCGAAGCCGGTGGAGATGGTGAAGTGCGAAACGGTGGATCTGGAAGTGCCCGCGCACGCCGAAATCGTGCTCGAAGGGTACGTGGAGCCGGGCGAACTGCGGCGCGAAGGTCCATTCGGGGATCACACGGGATTTTATTCGCTCGAAGACGATTATCCGGTGTTTCACGTCCAGGCGATCACGCATCGCAAGAACCCGATTTACGCGACTACGATCGTGGGTCCGCCGCCGATGGAGGATTTTTACATGGGCAAAGCGATCGAGCGGATTTTCCTGCCGCTGATGCGCCTGCAATTGCCCGAGGTGCGCGACATTTGCATGCCCGCGGAAGGAATTTTTCACAACCTGCTGATCGTCGCGATCCGCAAATCGTACGCGGGGCACGCGCGCAAGGTGATGCACGCGATCTGGGGGCTCGGCCAGGCGATGTTTTCGAAATGCATCGTGGTGGTGGATGAAGATGTCGATGTGCAGAACTTGAGCGAAGTGGCGTGGAAAGCGCTGAACAACATCGATCCGGAGCGCGACATTCAGTTCGTCATGGGACCCGTCGATTCGCTCGACCATTCGAGCCGGCTGCCGGATTATGGATCGAAGATGGGGATCGATGCGACGAAAAAATGGAAGCAGGAGGGGTTCCTGCGACCGTGGCCGGGCGTGATCGCGATGCCGAAAGAGGTGAAGCAGCGCGTAGACGAACTTTGGAGGAAAGCCGGGTTGAAGTGATAAACTAAAGAAATACAGCGCAGTAACTGCGGCGGCTGTAGCTCAGCTGGTAGTAGCGCCAGATTGTGGTTCTGGATGTCGTGGGTTCGAACCCCACCAGCCGCCCCAAGTAAAATTTCGTTGTTAGGCTCTACGCCAACAACGGGGGAAAACCCCGATCCCAAACTGATTTCTAAGAGCATAACGCTTTCACCCGGAGTAATTTTGAGGGTTACGAAAGCCATAGTGCTGCAACAGGCGGAAGCGCTGTCGGCGGAACGGGCGGTTGCGTAGGAGACGGTCATGAAGCGGTTCAATGTCGTAATCCCGAGGGCCGACGGAGGCGTCGAGCTGTATCCGATGAAGGAGTGGCTCCGGCAGCACCCTGATCGCGTTCCGGCCGGACTTAACGCTACGTTGAGCACGTCTCACGAACTGCGCAACGGTCTCAAAAAGATGGGTTGGTCGGTTCAGATGACCGACAGCGAAGTGCGGTTGGTTATGCCCGGTGCGGCC
>DATHCE010000289.1:0-15535 GCA_035319685.1 Bryobacteraceae bacterium
GCGGCCCGAGATCACGATGCAAGCCGCCGAGCAATTTGTGACCAGGATGTTCGAAACCGATCCGGACTTCGTCTTCACCGTGACGCGCGAGTTCGTGCGGAACTGCCAAAATCCGGTGCTGATCCTGCCGGACGAGATCCCCGCTCATCCATACGCGGTCGCCATGGAGTGCGCGATGCTCGCGCCAAAGGCCGAGGTGAGCATGTTCCCTTGGAAGGAGCCGAAAGAGCGAATCCCGCTGGCAGTGCGCCAGATTCATTCGTTCCTGAAGGCACATCGGACGACTTAGGTGGCGGCAGACCACGGCGGACGCCGTCGTGCGCACACTGCGCTCCCGAACGGTGTTTGGGTAAAGCACATCTCTGGTAGCACTATCTGTCACACAACGCCCAGAATCCAGCCCTCGATCTCCGCTGCACCCTTGCCTTGAGTGCCTTTGACTTCAACGAAATAAATCTTGCCATCCCGCGCGCACCGATAGTCGTAAGACTCGGTCTCAGCAGTTCGCTTGAAATCACCGAACCCTTGCTTCTGCAATTCGTCCTTCGCCTTTGCCATCGCGTATTCCTCGACGGCGCTACGAATCCGGGAGTTGGATTGAAACCCGGCATTTAGCTCCTGGACGTTGAAGCTCTCTGCCTCTGCCTCAGCCTGCGCGGACATCGGCTCTGATGCTTCTACGGTGATCGTGGAACCGGGTGTGAGCGCGGCCGCGATGTCTTTCCCATAAATCTCCGGGCCAGACCTTAATGTTTTTCGACCGCTGAAAAGCTGAATGCCAGATGGCGCCCTGATTATCAAATTGACGCTATCGCCACTCTTGATCCCCAGGCTGTCACAGACGTGCTTTGGAATATTGAAGGCGCGGCTCTTTTTGTACACGGAGACCGTAAAATCCACTTTGGAATCGCGCATGCGCCCACTATACTCCTCTAAGGCTTCGCCCACGGCACTGGCTCGACAGCGCCGACCCACCGTTGCGCTTTTGTTCGATCCGAGTACTCCCCGCTGAATGAGAGCATCCTAAGCAGAACAAGTTCCACGTACCACTCGGCCAGTCTCCAAGCGTCATAATACGGGACCTCCCTCTGCTTGCCTGGGTGTACGAGCAGGTTGCGAACAGCAGCCAAGGCCTTTGGCCCGTCATTCCAGTTCAATTCCTTCGCCGTGCTTGTGAGATCGGCTAATCCCGAAGGGATGCCAGTCGGTATTCCACAACTCTCAATAAGGAGTCGGAGCTGATCATCAGCCGGGAGTTTTCCGAATCCCTCGCGCGAAAGCGCCTTTCGTTCGGTGACGAATATGTGCCACGACAATAGCTCGAGCGCGGCTTGGAGCAAAATAATTCCGCCGTCCACGCCGGCGGCAAGCCCGCTGGAGCGGAGATACCAATACAGCGCGGAATGAAACGTTTTGGCCCGATTTGAGTCCTTGCGAAGTTCGCTGGCACCCGACAAGGTGTCGGTAAGCTCCTGCGCGTGGTGCGTGTCAAACCAAGTCTCAATTCTACCGAGATTGGGGTGCAGAGGTCTAGTTCCCCATTCTTCCCATCGAATCTGGCGATCGCGATCGAAACCGCGCACGAGCACTGGCGCGACCCATCGACCCGCAGCAAACGACATCACGTCGTGAATCACGTTCAAGAAGTTGTGCGCCTCCTCGGAAGTGAACGCACCTTGGTCGCTCTTCTGTAGCGTACAAGTATGGGTTACCGAATGGAGGGTGGACCGGAGCGCATCTACTTCGGGAGACGTGCGCGGTGGTCGGATTTCCATTCGCCAACCCGCTACAACCATATCAAGGTGATTCTCTGGTAGGCGAGTGGAGGGACCGGACATCGCCCAAAATTCAGGAAAATTGATCAGGTCGAACTCGATCTCCGTCAGATTCTCTGATTGGCCGACAACGATCGGCTCTCGCTGGGGACTCAAGCCAACAATTCCATTGCTGGTTGACGTCAAGAAAGCGTCACACCTGACGTCGGCTCGAACAATATGGACGGAGAACCGCTGCTGCGATAGCCACACACGAAATGTGTCCAGCCCGGCAACTCGAAAAACTAAACGTGGGCGGGGCTCCGTTTCCAGGACTACATCGCAGGGCAACCTTCGACACTCACCGTCGCTCTCGAATTCAGCTTCGTCCGTCCCAAGGTGAACGGAAACCTTTCTTTCGTCGGTCATTTCAGATGCCATAATCGGCTTCTCAATTATGATTTTACGTACAATGAAGGATTAATGGCCCGACGACGCGTAGCTCCGACTCGGAATCCCACGCAGCGACGGGAATACGTCTTTTCACATAGCGCGACCATACATGACGTCAGGGCGCATTTGGAAGAGCAGTTGAGAAAGGAGTTGGCCGCACTACAGCCGGAAACCTTGCTCAACAAGTCAGTCGATGCGCTCGTTAACGAACTGACCGCTCGTTACGCGCTGCATGTCCCTGTTTTGGATCGCAATGGCATCACTGAACTACCAAGACAGGAAATACAAATGGAGGTCCCGGCCTTTACTCAGGAGCGTGCATTCTTCGGACCGGGGCCACACTACGTTCCCGCCACCCTCTTCACGCTGAAGGTCCCGTTTTCCGGCGACAGGAACCTCCTTCGGTATCCGGCATCCGGTTTTGGCGGCCATATCCCTGCCGAGCTTGGTGACGACGCCGTGTTCCTTACGTACCGCGCAGAAAAACCAGATCCAACTGCAATCAAAAGAGAGTTCGACAATCAACTGAACCGAATCGAGACCGGACTGCAGTTCGTTCGTGGGCCTGCTGAAGAATGGAACAATCGCCTCCCTTCTCTTATTCGCCCCAAGGTCGAGCAGCGGCACGCGCAGGTTCAACGTAATCACGGAGTCGATCTCGGGTACCCGAAAACGCCAGAGGCGCCACACCCTGTTCAAACGGGCTCAGTACCCAACCAGGAGGGTGGACGCTACGACCTTTTTCTCTCCCACGCCTCCGAGGATAAAGAGAGCATTGCCAGACCCTTGTACAACGCTTTGACGGCCGCTGGACTAACTGTGTGGTTCGACGAGGCGGTACTAAAAATGGGGGACAGTCTGCGGCGGAAGATCGACGACGGTCTCGCACGGTGTCGTTATGGGATCGTAATCATCAGCCCCAGCTTCCTAGCGAAAGAATGGCCGCAGCGCGAGCTTGACGGCCTCGTAGCACTCGAAGTCCAGTCCGGAAAAACCAAAATTCTCCCCATCTGGCATGAGATCGACAAAGATGAACTCGTCCTCCGATCTCCGGTCCTGGCGGATCGCGTGGCAGGCAAGTCCACCGAAGGCGTCGATGCGCTTGTGAAGAAGATACTCGCCGTCATCCGATAACAGGCTCCCATCCAGTGACCAGGCGACCAAAGCCGGGCGCAACGTGCGCGCGCCTGCTCGAATGCCGGGAAGACCGGGACAGCTTGAGTATATATAGGAGCCAAAATCCTGGAGGAGTACAAGGACGACGAGGACGACGGGGCGTTTTCCGTTGGTCCGATTGTCCCGGCTGTCACAAACCCATGCAGCAGAGAAGCTTATCAAACGTGACAGCCTAGAGCACACTATCCCGGTGGTCACGTACGGGAACCTGGGGGAGTTTGTACTCCAGTTGTGCTCCAGCGATGCGTTTTCCACACCTCTGACAGTTGCGATCAGGTGTGTAACTATTGTGTTTTGTATGGGATGGGGTGGTGGCCAGGGACGGAATCGAACCGCCGACGCCAGCCTTTTCAGGGCTGCGCTCTACCAACTGAGCTACCTGGCCGGATCTCGAACTTCATTGTAGCACCGCCCTTAGATCTGCTGCTTTCCGTCCGTTCTGATCGCGTTTGCGGGCGTCTTTCTGATCGGTGTGCTATTCGTTTTCGCAGATTAGCATGCCCTCGCGCGGCTATATTTCAAGGCATGAACCGTACGGTACCAGAACGCGACCAGGACGATTCCGATCAGAATGAGCCCGGTCGAAAGGCCGACCCACAAACCGGGAGCGCCTAAGCGGTAATAAAAACACAAGAACGCGCCGACCGGAAGACCGATCAGCCAGTAGCCTACAAAGTGACAGATCAACGGCGTGCGGGTGTCGGCGGCGGCGCGGAGCGCTCCGGTGGTGACTACCTGAAAGCCGTCGAAGAGTTGGAAAAATGCCGCGATGCGCAGCAGCGCGACGCCGGAGGCGATGATGGCCGCGTCCGGCGTAAACAATCGCGCGATGAAATGCGGCGCCACCAGCAGCGCCAGCGCCGCGCAGGACATGACGGATGCCCCCAGCCCCAGCGCCGTCCATCCGGAACGCGCGGCGCCGGTCGAATCGCCCCGGCCGATCGCCTGCCCGACTCTCACGGCTGCGGCGGAACTGATTCCAAGGGGCATCATGAACGTCATGCTGACCGTGGTCAACGCGATCTGATGACCGGCGAGCGGGGTGGCGCCCAATCTTCCAACCAAGACCGTGACCGTCGCGAACACGCCGATTTCCACACCGATCTGCGCGGCGGCGGGGAATCCAAGCGCGAGCAATCGCCGGATTCGCGCCAGATCGGGTCGCCAGGAAACCTGCCGCAATCCGCGATCGCTCCTCCAGATCACGGCGCCCAGAACCGCCATCATGTAGACGCGTGAAATGCAGGTGGACCATCCCGAGCCTTCCGCGCCGAGCTTGGGTGCGCCGAGATTCCCAAATACCAGCATCCAGTTTCCGGCGAGATTCACGAGGTTCGCGGTGATGAGCGTCACCATTACAGGACGCACGAGATTGACACTTTGCAGATAACGGCGGAATCCGAAATACAGCAGCAGGGGCCCGGCGCTCCAGACCAGCGCACGCATGTAGGGACGGGTGTCGCGCAGCACCGCGGGATCGATGCCGAGCGCGGCGAGCATGGGAATGATCAGCTCCACGACAGCCATCACCGGCACGATCAGAAATAGCGCGAGCCAGACGCCATTGATCAGAGAATGCCGGCAGTCCTGTGGATCGCCAGCGCCGAATCCCTGCGCGACCAGCGTGTCCATGCCGAGCAGCAATCCGCTCGCGAAAATTCCGATGGTATAAAACAGATTGGTGCCGAGGCTGACGGCTCCGATGGCCGATGCACCGACGCGGCCGACCATCATGGTGTCGACCACGCCCATCATCATCCAGCCGACCTCGGCCATGACCAACGGTGAGGCGATCCGCGCCATCGCGCGCAGCTCCGCCCGATCGAGTTGGAGGCCGCTTGAAACCACACCCCAGACTATCACCCGCGCGGTGCGCGTCTACTTGCCGATGCAGAAGGTCGAGAAAATCCGGTTCAGGATATCGTCGGCGGTGGTCGCGCCGGTGATGGCGTCGATAGGCCGCACAGCCGCGTATAGATCGAGCAGCAGCATCTCGTGAGGGATGCCGAGCAGCGCCGCGTTGCGCGCCGCGATGAGCGCTTCGCGCGACTCTTTCAAAAGCTGCTCGTGACGGAGGCTGGTGATGAAGCCGCCTTCCTGCTCCAACCGGCCGCGCGGCGCGATGGTTTCGACCAGGCGCGCGCGCAGTTCAGGAACTCCCTCGCCGGTCAGCGCGGAAACGGGAAGCAGATCGTCAAGCGCGGCGAGACGCGGCAGATCTGCTTTGTTTCCGGCGATAAGAAACTTCCCCTGCTCCCGGGCATGCTGAATCAGTTCGCGATCTTCGGCTCCGAGCCGCGCGGAGAGGTCGACCACCACCAGCGTAAGATCGGCGTCGGCCATGGCCTGATAACTGCGCTCGATACCGAGATTTTCGACCAGGTCCTGAGCGCGTCGAATCCCCGCGGTATCGACAAACCTCACCGGAATTCCATCGAGTGCGGCGGTTTCAGAAACCAGATCGCGCGTGGTTCCGGGGAGGTCGGCGACGATCGCGCGATCCTGTTCGAGCAGTCGATTGAACAGGCTGCTCTTTCCGACGTTCGGGCGTCCGACGATGGCGAGCGTGAAACCTTCCTGCACGATTTTTCCGTACGCGAAGCTCGCGATCAGGTCATTCACAGCCTCGAGCAGGGGATCGATGCGGCCGGTGATTTGTTCGGCCGTCGCCACGCTCACGTCGTTTTCGGCGAAATCGATTCCGGCTTCGAGCAGCGCAATCAAGTCGAGAAATTTTTCTTTCACCGGTTTCAGGCGCCGGGACACCGATCCTTCGGCTTGCTGGGCCGCGATTCGCGCCTGGTATAGCGTGGTCGCTTCAATCAGATCGCGCACGGCTTCGGCTTGCGGCAGATCGATGCGGCCGTTGAGGTAGGCCCGCAAGGTGAACTCGCCCGGTTCGGCGAGCCGCGCGCCGTGATCGCAAGCTTGTTTGAGCGTGTGACGCAGGACAACCGGCGATCCATGGCAGGAGATCTCGACGACGTCTTCGGCGGTGTACGATCGGGGCGCGGCGAAGTAGGTCGCCACGACATGATCGATCGTGCGCCCGCTGGCGTCTCGCAACTCGGCGAGCCGCGCCGACCATGGCGCCCATTCGCCGCGAAGCTGAAGGAATTTTTGAGCGATCGTGCGCGAAGCGGGGCCGGAAAGGCGCACGATGCCGATACCTCCGCGGCCGGGTGGCGTGGAGATCGCAGCGATCGTGTCTTTGATTTGCACCCTTACGGACGGCGGCGATCGCGTCCGCCGCGGGCGGGTCCAGGGCGGCGATCGCGTCCAAACGGGCGCGACGGGCGATCGTCTTCAGGCCGTGGACGCGGCGGATGAATCGGCTCGGGGAGCGTCTTCATGTCGGACGGAACGATGACCACCTGCCGGATTGGACCCATTCCGACGCTTTCGCTGCGCACGCCGGTTTCATTACGTAAAGAGAGGTGGAGAATGCGCCGCTCGCGGCTGTTCATCGGGCTGAAGTGAAACGGGACCCGCGTTTTCTTGACTCGTTCGGCGGCGGCGAGCGCGCTCATCCGCAACTCCTCGATGCGCAGGATGCGATAGTCGTTGGCATCGAAGCACACCCGGGAGTGCTCTTCGGCCGGCATTCCCAGCGCTTCCATGGTCAATTGCTCCAGCGCCAGCAAGAGCTCGGCTTTATTGGCCAGAAGCAGATCGACATCCGGACCGGTGAAGCGGACCAGAAGGTCGGGATTTTCGAAATCCGGATGCGGGGTTTCCCCGGCGCTCACCGTGAAGCTCAGATCGAAGCCGGCAAGCTGAAACACGGTTTTCAGGAATTGTTCTATCCGGGGTCCTGCGTCGGCAAGCGTGTACTTCTTTTCGGGCACTCTTCCTATCTCTTCTTTTTCGGTGTCGGCTGCACGTTCACCACTGCCGGCGCGGGGGGCATGCTGCGGTTCAACAAAAGCTGCTGAACGATGCCCACCAGGTTGCCGGTCAACCAGTATAACACCAGCCCCGAGGACGCGAAGTAAAACATGTACCCCAACACCAGCGGCATCAGCATCATCATCTTCTGTTGCGACGGATCGACGCCCGGACTCGGCGTCATTTTCTGGGACAGGAACTGGGTCACGATCAGCAGCACCGGCAGCAGGCGAATCGCCAGCGTTTCGGGCTGGGAAAGATCATGTACCCAAAGCCAGGGCGCGCCGCGCAGCTCGATCGAGACGTTCAACACGCGATAAAACGCATAGAAGAACGGGAGCTGGATGATCATGGGAAGGCATCCGCCCAGCGGATTCACGCCTTCGCGCTTGTACAGATCCATGATCTCCTGGTTCTGGTCCGCCTTCTTCGGATCGCGCATCGAAAGCCCCTTGTACCGGGCGTTGATCGCGGCGATCTGCGGTTGCAACCGCTGCATCTTTTTCGAGGATTTCATGCTCGAAATGCGCAGTGGGAACAACAAGAGATTGATAGCGGCCGTTACGAAGATGATCGCCCATCCATAGTTGTGAACCAGGTGATCCGCGGTCCAGTTCAGCACCAGGAACAGAGGCTTGGCGATGACCTCGAACCATCCCCAATCGATCAACTGCTGAAGCTTGGGATCCACTTTGCGAAGCAGATCGGTATCTTTCGGGCCCACGAAAAACTGGAACGAATTCACCCCGTCGCCGCCCACTGCCGCACCCACAATTTGTCCGTCGGAAAACGTGGTCACCTCCACCGACGCTTTATTGCGCGGCAGGAAGACGCCCGCGAAGAATTTGTCCTCGAGGCCGGCGAAGGAAAATTCTCCGGGAGTGGATACCGGACCGTTTTTGGCGGTCTTGGCGTCATTCTGCACCAGCTTGTTCGACGCGAGATTGTAGAACACTGTGTGCTGATCGTTGGCGGCATTGATGACGGTCTGGTCGCCGAAGCCGCCGCGCCATTCGATCGAGTGCGGAATCAGCACGCCGTTTTGCGTCACTTCGGTGGTCACCTGCTCCAGATAACTATCCTTGGCGAAACGGAACGATTTCTTCACGTCCTGGTGGCCGTCGGAGAATTCGTAGGTGAGGCCCAGACCATCCGAGGATTTCTCGAGATGAAACAGAGCGGAGTTGGGATCCGTGGAGGGCTTCTGATTCTTGAAATCGAGCGAAAACGGCGCCGGGATGCTCTTGTCCGCGGCCTGGTTCACCAGCTCGAGCGGCTTGCCATTGTGATCCTTGTACGCCTTGAGAATCCAGCTCTCGACCACCGCGCCGCGATTGGAAAACTCGACGCGATACAAATCCGTGTCGATGGTAGCGGTTTCTTGGCTATTCGCCTGGATCTGGCCGGGCATCTCCACAGCAGACGCAACGGCGGCTTCTGCAGGCTTCGGAGTCTCGGTTGCTTTCGGAACTTCCGCGGTCTCCGTGGGCACCGGTTTGGCGGGCTGCGGCGGCGGCTTATAAAAATATTGTGTGCCAAACAGCACGATGCCCATGAGCAGGAAAGCGATCAGCAGCCTCGCTTCCATCGTCATTTCTTTCTTTTCCATACGTCAGTTCAGGGCGCCTGTTTTCTTCAAGAAACGCTAGCGGACCGGATCAAATCCTCCCTCGTGGAAGGGGTGGCAGCGGGCAATGCGCCGCAATCCCATCCAGACGCCGCGCAGCACGCCATAGCGCTCCACCGCCTGCATCATGTACTCCGAACAGGTCGGATAATAGCGGCAGCCGGACGGCAGCATAGGCGAGATCCATCGCTTATATATACGCAGTGTCGCCAGCGTCAGTGCCCGCATTTTTCAATCACCCTCTGAAGCGCCCGCTCGATTTCCGAAAATGGCGCATCGAGCGCCGCTCGCCGGGGGTTGATGACGATATCCCACGGCCCAACAAATTCGGCGCGATGGATACGAAACGCTTCCCGGAACCGGCGTTTGATCCGGTTGCGGACCACCGCTCCGCCGATCGCTCGCGGGACGGTAAGCCCCATCCGGATGCCATCCCCATCCGGTCGCGCCAAACAGAACGCCGCGAACAGGGGACCGGAAACGCGGATGCCGTGGTCATAGACGAATCGAAAATCGGCGGAGCGTAGAATCCTGCTCGAACGCGGAAACGCTACGCCGCTGCCGTTGGATTTAGGCTGCCTTGGCAGAGCGAACGGCTCTCTCGTCGCTGACCGTCAACTTGTGACGGCCTCGGGCCCGTCGCCGCGACAATACGGCGCGGCCATCCTTGGATTTCATTCGCGCCCGGAATCCATGGGTCTTGGCGCGCTTGCGATTATTCGGCTGAAATGTGCGTTTAGGCATGTTTTTGAATCAACCGGGCGAGCACCCGTCATCTTCGGTCCACTTTAATCTCAATTTAGTATAGCAGGTCGATTCGCGCCGGGACTACATCTCCAGCTTGCCGTTGACCAGCAGGTCCTTTACTTTGAACTCCACTTCGCGATAGGGGATCGGGACACCCGGCAGATACAAATCGAACACCACCGATTTATCGGTCGCCTGCACTTCGCGCGGAAATGCGAGCCGCAGGTATGGGTCCCTCGGCGACGGCGGGAAATGTCCGGTCATCTTGAACTTCTTCTTTCCGACACGCATCGCGCATTCGTTTTCCATGCGGCGGATCTCGTGCTCGTCCGCAAGAACGTCCGTCTTCGTCACGCCTACCGCCAGGACGACCTGCGTGGCGCGATGCTCCTCCAGCCAACCGCGATAATCCGCAACCAGCGGATCATCCACCGGAACATGGCCCTTGGCTTCGCGACGTTCGCGTTCTCTCTCGGCCCTGTCCATCGGCGCAGCGGTTGCGAGATAAACCTGAACGGGAACGGCGACCGAACTTCCGGGCACCGTCGCCATCTGGGCCCACGGCGAGTCGGTCAACAGCGCGCGCAGTTCATCATCGCTCCATTTTTCAGGAGCCTTCGAATCCCAGAACGGCGCGGCAAACAGGAACAATACAAACGCCCAAATCATAAATTCGCAAGTTGCTCGTAATCGACGTTGCCGCCCGATAGAATCACGCCGGCCCGGCGCACTCCATGCGGCAATTTTTGGAACAACACGGCGGCAGCGGAAACGGCGCCGCTCGGCTCGACCAGAATCTTCAGGCGCATCAGGATAAATTTCAACGTAGCGCGAATTTCATCTTCCGAGACGAGGATCATCTGCTCGACGTGCCTCTGGATGATCGGAAAGGTGAGCGCGCCGGGCATGGTGGCGCGCAGTCCGTCGGCGATGGTCGGCGGCGTGTCGATCTTCACCCGTTTGCCCGCCTGAAACGACAAATACGTGTCGTTCGCGAGCGCCGGCTCGACGCCGAAAATGCGGATTTTCGGATCCAGATGATGCGCCGCGATGGCCGAGCCGGACATCAGGCCCCCGCCGCCGCAGCATACTACCAGCGCGTCGAGATCCGGCACTTCTTCGAGCAGTTCCTTCGCGGCGGTGCCCTGCCCAGCGATGGTCCACGGATGATCGTAGGGCGGCACGAGCGTCGCGCCGGTTTCGGCCGCGAATTTCCCGCTGATTTCCTCGCGATTCCCGGTCAGCCGGTCATACATGATGATCTCGGCTCCGCGCGCGCGGGTGCCTTCGAGCTTGGAGCGCGGCGCATCGCCGGGCATCACGAGCGTAGCCTTGGCGCCGACGAACTGCGCCGCGATCGCGACGGCCTGAGCGTGATTCCCCGAGGAGTGCGCAACCACGCCCTTCTTTAGATCCGCCTTCGGAATCGAAAGAATGAAATTCGACGCGCCGCGAATCTTGAACGCGCCGCCCTTCTGAAAATTTTCACACTTGAAGAATACGGAAACGCCGGCTTCCCGGTCAAAACTCGCCGACGCCATCACCGGCGTCCGTCTGGCGATGGGCCGGATTCGCTCGGCCGCTTTGGAAATGTCTTCGAAACCGACTTCAGTATCCGGCATGTTTGTCCACCACGTTTTGGAGCGCTTCGTGGTTCACAAAACGCTGGAAATTTTCGACGAAAAACTCAACCGCGCGTTCGCGCGAATCCGGCAGATTATCCGCGCCGTGAGCCGACATCAGCACATTTTCGAGCCGGTAAAACGGATGCGCTGCAGGCAGCGGCTCGACGTTGAACACGTCCAGCGCGGCGCCGCGGATGCGGTTCGATTCGAGAGCGGCGATCAGCGCGGCTTCATCGATCACCGGCCCGCGTCCGACGTTGATGATCACCGCCGACCGTTTCATCAATGCGATTTGATGCGCGCCAACCATTCCTCGCGTTTCCGGTGTCAGCGGGGCGGTCACGGCGATGTAGTCGCATTGCTCCATCATCTCGTCGATTTGCCCAGGAGTGTAGACGGCCTCCGCCAATGCGTCGCTCGCACGATTCCGCCGCAGCGCGAGAATTCTCATGCCGAACGGTTTGGCGTGTTCGGCCACCGATCGCCCGATCTCGCCATAGCCGATGATCCCGAGCGTTTGTCCGTGCAGCTGTTCGTGCTCGAAGCGGTCCCATTTTCCCGATGCCTGGCTCCGCAGCGCGCGGCGCAGATCGTAGGCGAAAAACAGCATCGAGGCCACCGTCCATTCGCCCAGCGCGCGCCGGAAAATCCCGCGGCTGTTGGTCAACGGCACCGCACTCTCCACCAATTCGCGCGACAGAATTGTGTCGACCCCGGCAGCCAGGTTGTGGACCCATCGAACCCGGGTCGCTCGCGTGAACGCATCGAATAACAGCGTCGGATCGCGAAAATCCGCGTTGAAGATGACATCGGCTTGCGGGGCCGCTTCCATCAACCGCGCGCGATCGCGGGTCACGATGATCGTGGTTTCCTTGGGCAGCCGTTTGAGCGGCCCCAGGAATCCGCCGTCGGGATCGGCAAGCACCAGAAGGGTAAGAGCGTCCAAACCGTTAGGATAGCCTGTCAGCCTGGATCTCTTTCGACGATGTTCGACACCTCCGCCGATCGAACGCCATACACTTTGCGGATCATGCGGCAGATTTCGCTGGCGACGCGCTCCGGCTTTTCCTTCTCGTCGAGATGGAGCTCCACTTTGATGTAAACGTCGGCCCGCCGCATTCTCCGATGATACGATAGGGTAATCGCCGGTGAACATTCCTTGTAAGATTTGTCAGAAGAAGCGCGCGCGGCGCTATTGTCCCGGCGTTGGGGGCGACATCTGCCCGGTCTGCTGTGGAACGGAACGCGAAAATACCATTGATTGTCCGCTCGATTGCGAGCATTTGCAGGCCGCCCGGCGCCACGAGCAACCAACCCCGCTCGACCCCGAATCGCTCCCGAACAAGGACGTGCGCGTGAGCTAGGAGTTCATTCGCGAGCATGAGGAATTGGTGGTGTGGCTGACCCTCGCGCTCCAGCGGGCGATGGAAACGGAGCGCGCTGTCGATTCGGACGCGCGCGAAGGGTTGCAGGCGCTGATCCGCACGTATCGCACGCTGGAGTCGGGATTGATTTACGAAACGCGCCCGCAGAATCCTTACGCCGCGGCGATTCAGATCGCGCTCAAAAATTCCATCGACGATCTTCGCAAACGGCTTACCGCGGAGGCCGGCATGCAAACCTTGCGCGATGCGGAGATTCTCGGCACGCTGGTATTTCTGGAGCGCCTGGAATTGCAATATGACAACGGCCGGCGCCGCAGCCGCGCGTTTTTCGATTTCCTGCGCCGCCATTTTCCCGCGCACGCGGAAACCAGTCTGGCTCCATGACCGGCTACATCGTCTTTGCGCACGGATCGAGCATCGAATCGGCGAACGAGGCCGTCCGGGTGGTCGCCCGCGAAGCAGCCGAACGCGGCGCGTGGCGACTGTTTGAAGCCGCGTTTCTCGAAGGTGGACGGCCCATCCTCTCGGAGGCGGCCTCGCATCTGATCACGCGCGGCGCAACGAACCTGGTGATTCTTCCGTATTTTTTGACCTTCGGCTTGCACCTCAAACGCGACCTGCCCCGCTTGGTGGATCCGATCCGCAAAGCGCACGCGGGCGTGGAGATCCAGATCGCGGCGCCGCTCGACGGGCATCCCGCGATGATCGACGCGCTGTTAGATCGGGCGCGTCTGCAAGAAAGCCCGAAGGAATCCTGATGCAAGCGCGATTGATGGAATCCTTCAAGGCCAAGAGATACGTCTGATGCCGCGACCTCTCACGCTCGCCCTCGCTGCGATCTGTGTTTTCACCATCGTCGCCGCGGTGATGACCAAGCTGATGCCTGCTCCGCTCCACGAATCGGATTTTCTGGTGATCGGTTCGGTGGCCACCCTGGTGTCGCTGCTGGTCCTGTTTCTGGCGATGATTTCGACGACCAAATCGACCAACGTTTTCTTTAAGAAGCGCAAAAAGTGAGTGGTCAGACCATTTCTTGATCTACGAAACCGGTCTAGCGCGCGGCGCGCACTTCCACTTTCTTATAAACGGCGCGGGCCTGATCGAGCGTCGGGAACGTCATGCCGGGAAGCATCGCCTTCGCGGTTCCGGCGGCGACTCCCCAGCGCAATGAATCGGCGAACGATTTTTTCTTCTCCATGCCCCAGGTGAACGCCGCCGCCATCGCGTCGCCCGCTCCAATCGGGCACAACGCGTCCACTCTTGGCGGCAGTGCTTCGAAGATTCCTTCCGGTCCCGATCCGATCGCGCCGCGGCTGCCGAGCGACAGAATCACGGATTCCGACCCCATCGCCTGAATACGATCGACCGCTTCCAGGAATTGGTTGCGGGTGAGCAACGCGCGCCCAAGCAATCGCTCGGCCTCATGCTGATTGGGAGTGATCACGGTCGGCCTGGCTTCGAGCGAATGCAGCAGCGCATCGCCTTCCGTATCGACCAGCGTTTTCACGCCGCGTTGCTTCGCCATTTCGATCACTTCGCAATAAAACCGGGACGAAACTCCCGGAGGGATGCTGCCGCAGATCATCAGCCATTGCACTTTGCCGAGGCGCGCTTCGACCAGGCGATGAATCTCGGCTACCTCTTCCCTTGTGAGGGGCGCGCCCACCTCGTTCAGTTTCACCGTCAGCCCTTGCTTGTCGGAAATGGTCAGATTGACCCGCGTGTCGGAATGGACCCGCACCACTTCAAAGGGAAACGCGAGCTTCGCTAGCAGCTTTTCCATCCGCTGCCCTGTCGCTCCTCCGGAGGCAAGGAGAGCTAGAGTTCTTCCGCCGAACGCATGAATCACGTGCGACGCATTCACGCCGCGCCCGCCGGCGGCCTCGCTGCGATTCATAATGTAGGCGCGATCTTCGAATACCAGTTTGTCGACGCTGACGGTCCGGTCGATGGCAGGGTTAATCGTTAGGGTGACGATCAAATTTTTTCATCGCGCACCACTCCAACGTGCGCTTCCTTGTAACATAGTAACCTGAGCCGCAGGAATCATCCAGAATTTGCCGCTTATACAGCTCTGATCTGCGTTTGCCTGTTCTGGGGCACCACGTATCTGGGCATCCGTATGGCGCTCGAAGCGTTCTCGCCGACCGCACTGGTCGCGATCCGCTACACGATTTCAGGTCTGACCATGTTGATCGGCGCCAAAATGAGCGGCGCGCATCTGCCCCGCGGCCGGGAATTGTGGAGTACAGCGGGATTCGGCGTCGTCACGCTCGGCATCGGCAACGGCTGCCTCTCGTTCGCCGAGCAGTGGATCCCCAGCGGTCTGGCGGCTCTATTCATCAGTACGTCGCCGTTCTGGCTGGTGGGTGTGGAGGCACTCGCGCCGCACGGCGAGAAACTCCACGCGCCCACTATCAAAGGGATGCTGGTCGGCATCGCGGGAATCGCGTTTCTGGTTGCGCCTCTCGGGACCGGCGTTGGCGCGAGGAGCGCGGTGGTGGGAGCTTTCTTGCTGCTGCAACTGGGGTGCGCGGGATGGGCCGCCGGCTCCATCGCGCAACGCAAACAGGTTTCGCGGGCGCATCCGTTCGTCAGCGGAGCCGTACAGCAGTTCGCTACAGGAATCGTCTTTTCGATCGCGGCGATCCTTCGCCATGAGCCGATCCGATGGTCCGCGCGCGGCGCCGCCGCGGTTGTCTATCTGATAATTTTCGGATCCGTCGTAGGTTACAGCGCCTATTGTTTCGCCATGAGTCGCCTCCCGGTCGCGATTGCATCGATTTACACCTACATCAACCCGATCGTTGCCGTGCTGCTTGGATTTATCGTCTATCGCGAGCCGTTCGGCACGCGGGAAGCGATCGCCATGGCGATCAT
>DATHCE010000290.1:0-3122 GCA_035319685.1 Bryobacteraceae bacterium
TTGCGCGCCAGGCGGATCGTCGACACGCGCAACGCGCTCCAGCGATTTTCGTCCGAAAAAATCCTCCCTCTCGAATCGCGCTCTTACGGACCCATGATCTCCATTCGGGTCGGCGCCCATAGCCGATTGGGGGGGATGAAGAAAACAGCTAACGCCGCCGCAGATGCCGCGTTCATGACAATAAAGGTTCGTGCCGGCGAGGTCAGGCGTTTGAGGAAAAACCGCTCGGGTACGACAGCGTCGAGCAAGGCGAGTCCAACCAGTGCGCATTCGTCTGCGAGAAGCCACGAGCGGAACGGCGACCCCGGCAGAGCGCACGTCGCGCCCACGGCGATGAGGATCGCCCAGGGAAGCATCAGGCGTGAAAACTTGTGGGACAGGAAATGGACCCGCATGCGGTTGCGCGACGTGAAAAGTTGCGGCATCCGCGTGAACACCTGCCACAGGCCGGCTAATGTGCGCCACCGCCGGCGGAATTCGGTGCCCGCTTCCGCCGGATGATCGATGGCGACGGCCGCCGGTTCGAACACCACGCGATAGCCGCGGAAAAACGCGCTCAGCGGCAGCGCCGCATCGTCGCTCAAGGTATCCGCCGGAATCGCGTGGGCCAGATCGCGGCGCATCGCGTAGATGCACCCGGTGGTGGCGAAGATGGAATCGATCCTCGAGTGCTGCTTTCGGACCCACACTTCGTAGCGCCAGTACAGGTCCATGTCGGACTGTTCTCCGCGGCGTCCCTTCTTTAGCTGCATTTCTCCGGAGACCGCCCCCACCGAAGGATCCGCGAAGTTTCCCACCAGATGACGCAACGCCTCCGCGTTGAGCATCTGGCGAACGTCGGTAAAAAAGAGAATTTCGCCCGAAGCGGCGCGCAGAGCCGCGTTCAAGGCGCTCGCCTTCCCCGCATGGGGGACCGAGATGAGCTCCACGCCGCGGCCGGAGAATTCCCGCACGATCGATTCGGTTTCATCCGAAGATCCATCCGACACCACCAGGATCTGGGTCAACTCGCGCGGATAGTTCAGCGCCAGGATCGCCTCCAACTTGGCTCGGATAAATGCGCCGCCGTTATAAACGGCCAGGATGATCGAAACGGAAGTTCGGTAATCCAGGTTCTTGGCTACCTCGCGAGAACCGCGGCCGGCAAGCGCAGCCAGCGCCAGCGGATAGCCGATCAGAATATACGCCACAATCGCGGAGGCCAAAATCAGAACGACATAGGCAATCGGCATGGGTTCGTCTAACCCGCCGCGATCAGATCCTGCGGAGTGTCCTGGCGCCGCCCGCCTCCAAAAACGGTGCGCAACAGGATCTCGAAGTCCAACAGCGGCGATCCGTGTTTGACGTAATACAGGTCATACTCTAGCTCGATCAGCTCCGAGCGGCGAAGCCGGGCATCCTGCGACTCGTCCCCACTCCAATGCATGAGCCCTGGCTTGACCGCAAAGCGTAGCGCGTAAAACGGCACGATTTCGGTGAGGCGCGCCGCGAACTCGGGCCTCACCGGACGCGGTCCAAACAGCGCCATCTCCCCGCGAACGATGTTGAACAGCAGCGGCAGATCGTCCAGGCGCAAACGCGACACCAGCGCACCGATCCGCGTCAATCTGCCGGTCCCGTCGGCTCGCTTCGTTCGAAATCGCATCCGGCGGAAAGGGATCTTCTGGAACCCCAGGCACTCCACCGTTTCGAGGATCGGGCCGCGACCCGAAAACAGCGCTGTCGCGACCGTGACGGCTGCGATCAAGGGACTCGCGGCGATCAGAAGAATCAGCCCGATCAAATTGGTGTAGATGGCCTGCAGCGCCATCGCGCGCGCGTTGCCGGAAAGAGCGCGCGACAAGACCAGGTCCGCCGGTTCCCTTCCCCGGCAATAAACCCTGCCCAGCAGCCTCTCGTACAGTTCCGCCGTGGAGCTGACGGCGACCCCGCGCAGCCGCTGCGTCAAAAGCGTCGCCAGATCCACTCGACCGGCGCTTTCATCGCTAACCAGGATATTTTGCGGCCGCGCTTTCTCGAGCAGGTCCCCCAGCGCTCCATAGTCCCACGACGGCATTCCAGGCGGACCGGAGTCGCCGACGACTCCCAGAACCGGGCTCGTCAACAGCCGGGCGAGTTCGATCGAGGCCGGGTCGAAGCCGATGATGATGGTACCGGCCTGAACTTCCCGGTCGCGGGCCCGCAGCAGATATCTTGCGAGCGCCAGAAGCAACGCGGAAAACAGGCATCCGGTCACGATCAGAAAAATACTCCGCGTCAGAATGTCCAGATAGTTCAGCAACGCCTGGATGATCAGATTCGCTCCGGTGCCGATCCGGAATTCGTCGAACAATCGGGTCCACGGGCTTCCCACATAACTGGACTCGGCGAGCTTCACCGCGATCCAGAACGTGCCCACGCCGGTGAAGAATCCGAGCAGCACTTCGTCTGTAGTCAGATAATCGAAATTATTGGGAAACAACTCGCTGTAGGTTGGAATGGAAGCGCCGAAGCCGGCGCATATCAGGGCCAGCGTCAGCAGTTCAGGCAGAGACCGGGAACGATTCATACGCCGCGATGTCAAAGCGGCACAAAAGGCTCGTCCGCGATCATCCCATGTGGCGCCATTTCAATTCAGGGTACCTCAGTTGGTGGACTGCCGCCAACAGCATCGCTACAAAACCGGCCATCAAAGGCCAGCGCCAGCCATGCATGGGAGGATAGCCGAGCAGCCATGCGAACACGCCGCCGCACATCCCCCAGGCGTAGAGCACGAAAACGACGCGGGTCGGATAGAGTCCGCGGTCCAGGAGGCGATGGTGTATATGCGCGCGGTCGGCGGAGAAGATCGGACGGTGCGAGGCGAGACGGCGGAGAACCGACAGGAAAACGTCCGCCAGCGGAACGGACAACGCCAGCAGCGGCGCCACCATGACGACTTGCATCCCGGTTTGGCCGGTCCACATCACGCCGCAGCCGCCCAGGATGAATCCGATGAGCAACGCTCCCGAGTCGCCCAAAAACATGGTCGCACGGCGAAGGTTGTAGCACAGAAATCCCAGCAACGCTCCGGCGAGCGGCAAGGTCGCGCCTTCGAGACCCGCGTCTCCCCGAATCCACGCCATCGCGAAAAGCGCCAGCGC
>DATHCE010000291.1:0-6257 GCA_035319685.1 Bryobacteraceae bacterium
CGTTCGATCAGCGAGCGCTGGCGCGCCAGATCGTCGAACGATGGATCGAGCTGTGGTAAGCCTTCGGTTCTCCGGGGACGATTCCCGGACGCTTGCTATCATAAGATTGTTTAGAGGGATTATTTAGAACGTATTTCGATCGCCGATTTGGCGAACGCGCCGGGCAGAAGCGCCGACTGCTTGCCCAAACGCGCCGGCGGGGGCTAGAGACGAGCTCGCGAATGAGTTCGGCCGCAGCCAGCCGGGTTCTTTTTTAGCCGGTTGAACAGTCAAGGAGACGTGTCATGCAGAATTCCGTCCTGGTGCCCATGGTGGTCGAGCAGACCTCGCGGGGAGAGCGGGCGTTCGATATTTATTCGCGCCTGTTGAAGGAGAACATCATCTTTCTGGGTACGCCCATCGACGACAACGTTGCGAACCTGATCATCGCGCAGATGCTGTTTCTGGCGGCCGAGGATCCGGAGAAGGATATTTCTCTGTACATCAATTCGCCGGGCGGCTCGATCACGGCGGGCCTGGCGATTCTGGACACGATGCGGCTGGTGGAGCCGGACATCGTGACATATTGCGTCGGCCAGGCGGCGTCGATGGCCGCGGTGCTGCTCGCCTGCGGAACGAAAGGGAAGCGGCACAGCCTGGCGCATTCGCGCATCCTGATCCACCAGCCTTCGATGAGCGGCCTGGCCGGGCAGGCCACCGATATCGACATCTACGCCAAGGAAATTCTGCGGATGCGCGAGACGCTGAACGAAATTCTGGCCGATGCGACGGGCCAGCCGGTGGAACGCATCGCGCGCGACGTCGATCGCGATTACATTCTGGAGCCGCCGCAGGCCCTCGAATACGGCCTGGTGGACCGCATCATCGAGCAGCGCCTGCTGCAACCGGTCACGAAGTAGCAAACCGGCAGTTATTGCTGCCCGTCCTTTTTCACCAGCACCGCGATGAAGTCCGGTTCGGACTCGACCAGCACGTTCTTGGGGATGTAGCAGTATCCTTTGTCGCCCCATTGCTCGCCCCAGGAATTTTTCACGATAAAAAAATTGCCGGTATAGCCGACGATCAGCATCGCGTGGCGTCCGTGGCGTCCGCTGGGAGGCTCGGCGGCATCGAACACGCCGTCGCGTCCGACGTCTGAAAATGCCGTGCCGGTGTTGATCGAGACGTGCACGGGACACGCGGCGCTCAGGACCTTGCGGATATCGTCGAGGGCGATGGGATGCGGCGTCGCGTCGAGAAGATGCTGCTGAGCATCGGAGCGGAGCACGCGCTCCGAGGTTGACGGCACTTCGCTCGCATCGGGCCACAATTCTTGGCGGCAGGTGCCCTGCTCCACCAGAACTTTTCCGGGATCGGTGCCGCCGACCGTGCCGTCACCACCCGAATAGGCGTAGTTGTAATCCTTCGCGTCGCCCTGCATCCGCTGGAACTCGAGCATGGTGAACGTCGGCGACAAGCGCGGTGCGTTGCCGCTCTTCATGTTGGTGACCAGTTCGGTTGCGTGCGTCCAGGCGAACGCCGAGCAGCGCGACGTTTGTCCCTGATCGCCGACCGGCGTCGAATATTTCCGCAGATCGACGGCATCGGCCGGCTGCACCGAATCGAACGCGGGAGGCAGCGGCAGCGGCTCCACGCGATCGCCTTTCCCGGGAACCGAAACGTCCAGATTGCTCAAATCGATCCCTGAATATTTCAGGCGCAGATATTCGAGCATCGCGGCGGTGACGAAGCCGAAGGCGTGAAGCTGGCCCTCGCGCTCAAACAGGCGCACGGTTTCCGAGCTGCCCGGCGCGACTTCGTCAAATCCGCGCAGGAACTGCCGATCCTCGAACGGCTGATAGCCCTGATCGGCGAGCTGAGTGGTCAGCGTGTCGCCGAAAAATTCGTGATCGCCGAACAGATTGGAGGCCGATTGCTGGTAATCGTCCGCGGTCCAGCTTCCGTCGTCATCGGTGAAATCGGCTTCGGTCGCGTTGGGAAAATCTCCCGCGGAGAGCGCGGTGTCCTCGTCGAGGGTTTGAAGGTCGTCGGGATCGGAGAACTGATCGTTGACGTCGGCGCTATCGTCTTCATCATCGCCGTCGTCTCCGTTACCGTCGTCGTCTCCATCATCGCCGTCGTCTCCGTTATCGCCCTCGTCTCCGTTATCGCCCTCGTCTCCGTGACCGTCGTCTCCTTCGTCCCCGCCATCATCATCTCCGCCGTCTTCATCGCCGTCATCTTCCTCGTCCTGATCCTGATCGTCGCCTTCATTCTGATCCTGATCGTCGTCCTGATCATCGTAATCCTGATCGTCGTAATCCTGATCGTCGCTGCCGCCGTCGCCACCGTCGTCGAAGCCGCCGCCGTCGCCGCCATCATCAAAAAAGCCGCCATCGTCGCCGCCCATCCGGTAGCGATACTCGTTGTCAAACGCCATAAAAAAATATCGTACTATGGCGCTCGTTTAAAGCCGGGCATCAAAACTGCCGATACGACCTCCGAGGACCTTGTGTCAAACAAAGATTCGCGGCGGCATCGCCGGATTCCTTACATTGGACCGATTCAGATTTCCTGGGAAGCGTCCGGCCAAACGCGCTTCGCGCAGGGGAAATGCATCGATATTTCCGAGAGCGGGCTGCGAATCGAGGTGCCCGCGCCGGTTCCCCCTCGCGCGAACCTGTCCGTGCGGGCCGAAAGAATCAAACTGTCCGGGTCGGCTACGGTGAAACACGTGGCGCGCTACGGATCTAAATACATTCTCGGCATCGAAATGAGCCAGAGGCTCGGAGACAAGACGCTGAGCGCGATTCGCGAGCCGTGGGCGCTGCGCACACCGGCCAACGTCGCCTAGCCGGCGTCGTATAGTTGTACGGTGCGCGGGAAGATTCGACCGTTTCTGATGTTTCCAGGCAACGCCGAAGAGGCCGTGAAGTTTTATGTCTCTCTGTTCCCGGACGGCAAGGTCGTCGAGTTGGTTCGCTATGGCGCCCAGGAAAGCGGCGCCGAAGGATCGATCAGGAGCGCATGCTTCTCGATCGGCGGCCAGACGATTCAGTGCTTCGACAGCCCGGTGAAGCACGCGTTCAGTTTCACGCCGGCGATCTCGCTGTTCGTGGATTGCGACTCCGAAGAAGAAATTTCGCGCCTCGCTGCGGCGCTGATGGACGGAGGCAGCATATTGATGCCCCTCGGCAACTACGGCTTCAGCCGCCGCTTCGCCTGGCTCAGCGATCGTTTCGGCGTCTCCTGGCAGCTAAACTTGGAGTAAGTCCGCATCGATGAACTGGTCAACCTGGTGGCTGTTCGCCACGACGGAACTTGTCGTTTGCCTCACCCCTGGTCCGGCGGTGCTGGCGACGTTGAGGCGCTCGTGACGCCCGATCTTGTTAAGCTGCTGAAGCAGCATTGGGGCTATTCGCAGTTTCGCGCGAACCAGGAGGCGGTGGTCCGGAGTATTCTCGACGGGCGCGACGTCGCGGTGGTGATGCCCACCGGCGGCGGAAAATCGCTGTGCTACCAGCTTCCGGCGATCGCGATGGAAAAAACCTGCGTGGTGGTGAGCCCGCTGATCGCGCTGATGCAGGATCAGGCCGCGCAGTTGCAGCAGGCCGGAATCGCGGCGGCGTTCCTGAACAGCTCGCTCGAGGCTTCCGCGCAACGCGAGGTGATGCGGCGGGCGCAGCAGGGAGCAGTGCGGTTGCTGTATCTGTCGCCGGAACGATTGGTGCGAGCGGACGTGCTCGATTGGCTGAAAAAAATCCCGCTGGGATTTTTCGCGATCGACGAAGCGCACTGCATTTCCGAATGGGGCCACGAGTTCCGGCCGGAGTATCGCCAGCTGCGGGCCCTGCGCGAATGGTTCCCGGAAACGCCCATCGCCGCGTTCACGGCCAGCGCGACTCGCGCGGTCCGCCACGATATTCTGGCGCAGCTTCACCTGCGCGACCCCGCGAAATTCGTGATGAGCTTCCATCGTCCGAATCTTCGCTACATCGTTCGCGAATGCGGCCCCCGCGAGCAGGACCGGTTTCTTTCCGCGGCGATCGAGTGGTACGGGGAAGGCAACGTGATCGTCTACGCGCCGACCATCAAATCGGTGGAGGAAACCGCAGCGCTGCTCTCGCATCGCGGCCTTCCCGTGGTTCCCTATCACGGCCAGATGACGACGGCGATTCGTCAGAAAAATCAGGATGCGTGGATGTCCGGCGAAAAGCGAATCCTGGTGGGGACGCTCGCGTTCGGGTTGGGGATCAACAAGCCGGATGTGCGCGCGGTGCTGCATCTGGCGATGCCCAAATCGCTCGAGCAGTATTATCAGGAAGCGGGACGCGCCGGACGCGACGGGCTGAGCGCGGATTGCGTGCTGCTGTGGCAGAAGCGCGATATCGGGTTGCTCACGCATTTCATCCAGGCGATCGACGGACGGGATGAGCGCGAACGCGCGTGGCAGCGCTATCGCACCATGCGCCGGTTCGCCCAGGGAACCGGGTGCCGGCACCGCGAGATCTGCCTGCATTTCGGAGAAACGCCCAAGTGGTCGCGCTGCGAGGCATGCGATATTTGCGGCGTCGCACTCGGTTGGTTGAGCGAAGCCGCCGTTTCCGAAGCAGCCGCGCCGCGCGTTTCCCCGGTTCGGAAAAAATCGGCAGCGCGGCCGGCGGATCGGGATTTGTTCGATAAATTGCGCGAATGGCGGCGCGGGTTGGCGAAGGACTTGAGCGTCCCCGCCTACGTGATCCTGCACGACGCGACCCTGGAAGCGATATGCCGGCGCGCGCCTTCGACCATCGCGGAGTTGTGCGAAGTTCCCGGCATCGGCGAAAGGCGCGCCGAGCGCTTCGGGCGGGCCATTCTTAAGATCGTCCAGAGATAAGCCGGCGCCGCTAGCGGGCAGCGCCTGAAAGGTTCAGGCATTACCCGCTACCGGCCCCGAAAATGTAATATGCTCTACTCAATATGCGTACCCTCCTGATTGCTCTCACGCTTTCCACGGTCGCGCTGGCGCAGGATAAGCCGGATCTCGCGATTGTGAACAAAATTCGCGCGGAGGCTTTCGAGCACTCCCAAGTGATGGAGACGCTGTTCTACATCAGCGACGTCAACGGTCCCCGCGTAACCAATTCCAACGGATTCCACGCCGCCGCCGACTGGGCCGTGAAGCGCCTGGAGGGCTACGGGCTGGTCAACGTGAAGCAGGAGCCGTGGGGCGAGTTCGGACGAAGCTGGAACTTCACGCATTACGAAGGGCACATGATCGCGCCGCAATACTCGCCGCTGATCGGGTTCCCGATGGCGTGGAGCTCGGGCACGAATGGTCCCGTGCGCGGCGAAGCGGTGCTGGCCGAGCTGGCCGCGCCGGCCGATTTGCAGAGATGGAAAGGACAGCTTCGTGGAAAGATGGTGCTGACCATGGCGCCGAAGGAGCTGGAGATGTCGATGACGCCTCTGGCGCACCGGTTGACCGACGAAGAAGTGGCGGCGCGCGCGATGACGCCCGATCCGTCGCGTTTCGCGTTCGGACCGGCGCCTGCCGGCGGCCGCGGCGGACGAGGCGGCCGAGGCAATGCCGCGCCTCCCGATCCCGCCATCGAGCGCCGTTTTCGCGCGCAACTCATGCAATTTTTGATCGATGAGAAGCCGGCCGTCATCGTCGAGTACAATCCGATCCAGGACGGCGGCACGGTCTTCGGCACCAGCTTCGGATCGTACAAAGCCGGCGATCCGGTGCCTCCGCCGGCGGTGGTGATTACCTCGGAGCACTACAATCGCATCGCCCGCTTGCTGGAACATAAGATTCCGGTCGAGCTCGAGTTCGATATTCGCGCGCAGATGGGCGATCGCGCGGAGCAGTCCTTCAACATAGTCGGCGAGATTCCGGGCGGGCGAAAGAAAGATGAAATCGTGATGCTCGGCGGACATTTTGATAGCTGGCAGGGCGGAACGGGCGCGACCGATAACGGCACCGGATCGAGCGTCGCCATCGAGGCGGTGCGCATCTTGAAATCGCTGAACGTTCCGATGGACCGGACGGTCCGCATCGCGCTGTGGAGCGGCGAGGAAGAAGGGCTGCTCGGCTCCATCGCGTACGTGAAAAATCATTTTGCCGACCGCGCGGATATGAAGCTCAAGCCGGAATACGCGAAGCTGGATGCGTACTTCAACGATGACACCGGCACGGGCAGATTCCGCGGCATCAACCTCGGCGGCAACGATATGGTCCAGCCGATTTTTGAAGCCTGGCTCGCTCCGTTCCACGATGTGGGCGCGACGGTGGT
>DATHCE010000292.1:0-4336 GCA_035319685.1 Bryobacteraceae bacterium
GGTCGCGGAATCGGATCCGAATACGGTTTATGTCGGCATGGGCGAGGCTTGCATTCGCGGCAATGCGTCGCCGGGCGACGGCGTGTATAAATCCACCGATGCCGGCAAAACGTGGAAGAACGTCGGGCTGAAGGAGACCGAGCAGATCGGCAAAGTTCTGGTCGATCCGCGCAATGCCAACGTGGTTTATGTCGCGGCGCTGGGGCACCAGTTCGCGCCGAATCCGGAACGCGGCGTTTATAAATCCACCGACGGCGGTGCGACGTGGAAGCAGGTTTTGACGCGCGGCGCCAAGGCGGGCGCGGTGGATCTGTCGCTCGATCCGGCGAATCCCAACGTGATTTATGCGGCGTTTTGGGAGGTGTACCGGACTCCGTATAGTCTCGAAAGCGGCGGGCCGGGCAGCGGGCTTTGGAAATCGACCGACGGGGGCGAAACGTGGAAGGATCTGACGCACAATCCGGGGATGCCGAAGGGCATCCAGGGGCGCGTGGGGGTGAGCGTGTCGCCCGCGAATCCGCAGCGCGTGTATGCGCTGGTGGAGGCGGAAGACGGCGGCGCGTTCCGATCCGATAACGGCGGCGACACGTGGATCCGCACGAGTTCCCGCAACGACATCCGGCAGCGCGCGTGGTATTACACGCACGTGCTGGCCGATCCGAAAAACGCCGACACGGTTTACTTCCTGAACACAAGCTTTTTCCGGTCGACCGACGGCGGGCGCACATACGCGGCGATTGCGACGCCGCACGGCGACAATCACGGCATCTGGATCGCGCCGGACGATCCGGATCGCATGATCGAATCGAACGACGGCGGCGCGAACATCAGCTTCAACGGCGGGCGCTCCTGGTCGACGATCATGAATCAGCCGACCGCGCAGTTTTACCGCGTGGCGCTTGATAACGATTTTCCGTATCACGCCTACGGCGCGCAGCAGGACAACACGACGGTGCGCACGGCGACGCGCGGGCGCGGCGGGATCACGGAAAAAGACTGGTACGATGTGGGCGGCGGAGAGAGCGGCTGGATCGCTCCGGATCTGCGCGACACGAACGTGGTGTACGCGGGTTCCTACGGCAACCTGATCACGCGGTTCGATGCGCGCACCGGCATTCAACGCAACATCAACCCGTGGCCGGATAATCCGATGGGACACGCCGCGTCGGATTTGAAATACCGCTTCCAGTGGAGCTTCCCGATCGTGATTTCGCCGCACGATCCGACGGTGATTTACGCGGGCGCGAACGTGATGTTCCGGTCGACCGACGAAGGGCAGTCGTGGACGCCGATTTCGGGCGATTTGACGCGCAACGACAAATCGCGGCAGGGATCGTCGGGCGGTCCGATCACCAAGGACAACACCAGCATCGAATATTACGACACGATTTTCACCATCAACGAGTCGCCGGTCACCAAGGGGTTGATCTGGGTCGGTTCCGATGACGGCCTGGTTCATCTGTCGCGCGATGGGGGAAAGACGTGGACCAATGTGACTCCGCCGAAGGACATCATGCCGGAATGGATTCAGATCAACGCGATCGATCCGTCGCCGTTCGATCCCGCGACGGCGTACGTGGCGGCGACGATGTACAAGTCCGACGATTTCCATCCTTATATGTACCGGACGACGGATTACGGCAAGACGTGGACCAAGATCGTCAACGGGATTCCGGAAAATCATTTCACGCGTGTGCTCCGGGAAGATCCGAATCACAAGGGGCTGATGTTTGGCGGAACAGAATTCGGCATTTATGTTTCTTACAACGGGGGCGACAACTGGCAGCCGATCCAGCTGAACCTGCCGGTGGTTCCGATCACCGATCTGGCGTTCCAGAAACGCGACGATGAACTGGTGGTGGCCACGCAGGGCCGCGCGTTCTGGATCATGGACGATCTGGATCTGCTGTGGGATTTGAAAGGCGCGGCGCCGAGCGACGAGGTTCATCTGTTCAAGCCGAAGACGACGATTCGCATCGAAGGCGGACGCGGCGGCGGGGGCGGGCTGGGAGTGCCGGCGGCTGCGGGCACGAATCCGCCGGCGGGCGCGGCGGTCGAATTCTGGTTGAAGGAAAAGCCGCAGGGAGAAGTGACGCTCGAATTCCTGGATTCCACAGGCAAGCTGGTGAACAAATATTCGAGCAAGACGCGGCCGGCGGTGGAGTTGCCGGAGGGAATCGCGGAACAGGAATCGGATTTCAATCCGTTCGCGCTGTTCGGGCCGCCGCCGGTTCCCGCCGCGCAAGGAATGAACCGCTTCGTTTGGGACCTGCGCTATCCGGACGCGGTCACGTTCCCGCGCATGATTATGTGGGCCGGATCGTCGCGCGGGCCGATGGCGGCGCCGGGCGCCTACACCGTGCGGCTGACGGCGAACGGGAAATCCGCGACGCAGACTTTCACGCTGGTGAAAGATCCGCGAGTCAAGACGACGCCCGAGGAATTCAACCGGCAACTGTCGCTGTCCTTGCAGATCCGCGATAAATTGTCGCAGACCAATCAGGCGGTGATCGACGTGCGGGAGGCCAAGCGGCAGCTCGCCGAATATCTCACGCTGTGGAAGGACAATCCGGCGGCGAAAAAAGTGATGGAGGAGGCGCAGGATCTGACCAAGAAGCTGTCGGCGGTGGAAGAAGATCTGTACCAGGTGAGAAACCAGGCGCAGGAGGATCCGCTGAATTATCCGATCAAGATCAACAACCGGATCGCGTCGCTGTTGAGCGTGGTGGAATCGACCGACGCGGCGCCCACGCGCCAGTCCGAGGAAGTAAACGAGGAACTGACTACCGAGGTGAACGGATATTTGCGGGCCGCGCGCAAGCTGCTCACCGAAGATGTGGCCGCGTTCAACAAGCTGGTGAAGGAATCGAACATTCCCGCGCTGACCGTGAAAAGCGGCGGGAATTAGACGGCGCGATGGAGATCTACCTGCTGCGTCACGGGATCGCCGAGGATCGCGCGCCGACCGGCAGGGATGCCGACCGGCGCCTGACCGAGGAAGGCCGCGAGAAACTGCGCCGGGTGCTGGGGCGGGCCAAGCGCGCGGGCGTGGAGCCGTCGCTGATCCTGTCGAGTCCCTTGAAGCGCGCGATGGAGACGGCGGAAATCGCGGCGGAGGAGCTGGGGTACCAAGGCGAGATTGTTCGTACGCAAGCGCTGATGCCGGGCGGCTCCCCGCCTGCGCTGTGGGCTGAGATCCGGTCGCATAAAGATGCGGCGCCGGTTTTATTGTCGGGACACGACCCGCTGTTTTCGGGCGCGGTGGCGTACCTGTTGGGATCGACGCGAACGATGATCGAGTTCAAGAAGGGCGCGCTGGTGCGGATCGACGTGGCGTCGTTGGGGGTCGAGCCGAAGGGCGTGTTGCAATGGATGCTGACGCCGAAGTTGAGCCAGAAATAGCGCTGCGTGCTACGCTGAAAATTTCCCTGTGAAAAACTCTGAACCCAAGTTGCCGGCGGGACCCGCCTTCGCGCGGCTGGTGGAGATCATGCAGCGTCTGCGCGCGCCCGGCGGATGCCCGTGGGATCGCGAACAGAGCTTCGATACGATCAAACCGTACCTGCTCGAAGAAGCCTATGAAGTGATGGACGCAATCGATGGGAAAGATTGGGAGGGGTTGAGCGAAGAGCTCGGGGATCTGCTTTTACAGCCGGTATTTTTCGCACAAATGGCCGCTGAAGAAGGAAAATTCGACATCGCGGATTCGCTGAATGCGATCAATTCGAAACTGATTCGCCGCCATCCGCACGTATTCGGCACGGGCGACGCGAAAACCGCAGAGGATGTGAAACGGCGTTGGGATGAGATCAAGGCGGACGAGAAACCTCGTCCGAAGGGCCTGCTGACGGGCGTTTCGCGATCGACGCCGGCGCTGGTGGAGGCGCAGCAGATCGCGTCGAAGGCCGCGGGCGCGGGGTTCGATTGGGAAAATATCGGCCAGGTTTACGAAAAACTCGCCGAGGAATTAGCTGAATTGCGGCAGGCACAAAACGAGGAAATCGAAGGAGAAATCGGCGATTTATTGTTCGTAATCGTGAATCTGGCGCGATTTTTGAGGGTCGATCCGGAGCAGGCGCTGCGCAAAACCAACGCGAAATTCCGGCGGCGGTTTGCGCATGTGGAGGCAGGCCTCGCAGCGCTGGGCAAAACTCCCGAGCAGGCGACGATCGAGGAAATGGAAACGCTGTGGCAGGAAGCGAAACGCCATGATTGAGGTCCGCGCACTGCACGAGCACGAGGAGTTCGTCGAGGCGGTTCGTCTGCAACAGCTCATCTGGGGATTCGAAGAGGTGGAGCTGATTCCAGTGCGATTGTTCGTCACCGCGACCAAGGT
>DATHCE010000293.1:0-2183 GCA_035319685.1 Bryobacteraceae bacterium
AAGGCACGGCCAAGAACAGCGCCGAGGCGGTGCGCTGGTTTCAGAAAGCCGCGCAAGCGGGAAACACCTCGGCCATGGTGGAGCTCGGCGGGATGTACATTTTGGGCGACGGCATTCCGGTCAGCAACGAACTGGCGTTTCAGTGGTTCCAGAAAGCTGCCGACCGCGGAAATGCTGCGGGCATGAACGACCTTGCGTCGATGTACGAACAGGGCCTCGGCGTCCGGCCCGATCTGGAAAAGGCGCGCGCGCTGTATCGCAAATCAGCCAATCTGGGAAACGCGGAAGCGTTGCGCGCGCTCGAACGAATGGGCCGCGGCAAGTGAACAACGGCGGCTATTGCGTGGAAATGATCTTCGAATCCACCTGGAATTTCCGGTAATTGGTCCACAGAATCTCCTGCTGTTCGGAGATTCGCTTCAACGCCGCGAGCCTTCCCGATCCGCCCAGCAGTTCGCGCTTCGGCAGCCACACCTGATCGTTGACGCGCGTCTGTTCGAACTCGACGGTCGCGCCGGGATTCAAGCGCGCCAGGAACCATCCCCAGGAGATCGTCGCGAGCGTTTTCGCTGCGACGCGGACCCATTGATATTCGACCTGGTCGATCCAGATCCGTCCCTCGATCTTTGAGAACGCTTTGGCATCGGAATGTTTCGCGCGATAGCCGGGCTTGGGCGACGCGTGGATCACCCATGCTTCGCGCCCCTCGATCGGCTCCTCGCCAACCAGTTGGAAATCGAACGCGTCCGGAATCTCGCGCAGAAATTCACGGTCCTTCTCGCGCTCTTTTTCGTAGTCGGCGAGATGGCGGGCGCGTTCCTCGGGACTCTCGCGCTCCAGTCTCGCCGTCGCGCGATCGATTTTTTCCTGCTCCTTGCGCTGATGCTCGGCGTCGAGCAATTTACCGTCCCGCGCGATCTCTCGGCGATACGGCCGGCCGAACAGGATCACGGTTTCCCACTCATCCGTGTCCACGGAGGCGGTTTTGCCGGCGGAATCCAAATGCCGCGTGGTCTCGCGCGCCGTCCAGGTGTAATCTTCCATGCGCACCCAGTTGACGTGATCGAGCTCGATCGACTTTCTAACGATCTCGCGCGGATCGGCGCCCGGGGTCCCGGCCGGAAGAAGGCATGCGGCGGCGGCCAGCAGCAGATACCGCATACTTCAAATTATAAGCTTGAGTCCTCGGCCATCTCCAGCAGCTTCCGAACGCTGTTCCAATTGCGGCCCGTCCCGCGAACCTTCACCGCCTTCTCGATCACGGCCGGAGTCAGCTTCGACCGGCCCATTCCCTCCGGATAATACAAATACAACTCGCGCCCATCCAGATGTAGCCGTTCCGGTCCCACCTGGATCGCCCGAATTTTTTCGCGCGCCGCTTTCTCCGGCTCGCTCGCCAAAAAATTCACGATCAATTTCGAAGGATGGAAATCCTCCGGAAACGGATTCCGCGCAATCACGGTGCGCATCTCGTCGACCGTGCGAAGGATTACGTCCGGCCGGCAGGCGAACCGGACCTCGATCGCATCTTCGATTCTCCGCGCCATTTTCTGAAGGTCCCGCTCACGCGTGGCGAAAACCACGTTGCCGCTCTGCACGTAGGTCCGGGCATTCTCGAACTTCAGCGATGCGTACAATTCGCGCAGCGCATCCATCCTGATCAGGTTGTGGCCGCTCACGTTGATTCCGCGCAGCATCGAAATCACGACAAACATAAGAGCCGATACCAGCATCATACACGCGCATTTGGACCCCATGATTACAGGCGAACAAGCGCTCGACGAGGGATACGTGACCGTCCCCAAAAAAGCTCACGATCGGCTATTTCTCTCTCTAGACGTGGATTTTCCGCAAGACGGCATCGGCTCGCTGCTCACGCTCGCGGGCGCGTTTCAATTCTTACGAAGCGCCGGGCATCTTACGCGTAGCGGCGCTACTGTTTCGTCGCGGCGTCGCGAGGCGGGCCTTCGCCTTTGGTGACGCGCTTCTTGAAGCGCCATCCGTCGGGCGTTTTCACCAGCTCGTCTTCATATTTCGCGGCGCTGGCGATCACCGGCGGACGAACGCCGACGTTGACCAGCATCAGGTACACCGATCCGCTGGCTCCCTGCGGAGTGCCGTTGATGGCGAGGTTCGTGTTCCAGTGGCGCATATTGGCGCCGTTCATGCTCTCGCGCCAGCGG
>DATHCE010000294.1:0-5603 GCA_035319685.1 Bryobacteraceae bacterium
GTTCGATGCGCCCGTAGGATCACATCGCGGCGATGACGGCGCGGGTGAACTCGTCCGTCGACGCTGTGCCGCCGACGTCGCGGGTCAGATGTTTGCGCTCCGCGTACACTTTTTCGACGGCCGATTGCAGACGATTCGCGGCGGTCTGCTCCTTCAGATGCGCCAGCATCATGACGCTCGACAGCATCATCGCGGTGGGATTGGCGATGCCTTTTCCGGCGATGTCGGGCGCCGAGCCGTGCACGGCTTCAAACACGGCGTGCTTTTCGCCCATATTCGCGCCGGGCACGATGCCGAGGCCGCCCACCAGGCCCGCGGCGAGATCGGACACGATATCGCCATAAAGGTTCGGCAACAAAAGCAAGTCGAATTGTTCCGGCCGCATGACGAGCTGCATGGCCGCGTTGTCGACGATCAGCTCCTTATATTCGATCGCGGGAAAACGCGCGGCGACTTCGCGCGCGCAACGCAGAAACAATCCGTCGGCGAGCTTCATGATGTTGGCCTTGTGAATCGCGGTGACCTTCTTGCGTCCGTTGGCGGCGGCGAAGGCGAACGCGTATTCCGCGATGCGCGCGGAGGCGGCGCGCGTGATCACCTTGAGGCTGGTGACGACGTCCTTCACCACTTCATGTTCCAGGCCGGAGTACAGATCCTCGGTGTTTTCGCGGAAGATCACCAGGTCGATGTGGACGTCCGCGAACCGGGTGACGACGCCCGGAAGCGAGCGCACGGGCCGGACGTTGGCGAACAGGTCGAGACGCTTGCGCAGCGCGACGTTGACGCTGGTGTAGCCCTCGCCGACCGGCGTGGTGACGGGACCTTTCAAACCGACGCAGGTGCGATCGAGACTGTCGATGAGGTATTGCGGCAGGGACTGGCCGGTATTGAGAATCACGCCGGCATTCAGCTCGGCGATTTCCCAATCGATCAGGACACCTGTGGCGTCGACGGCGCGGCGGGCGGCGCTTGAAACCTCCGGGCCGATGCCGTCGCCGGGGATCAACGTAACGGGGTACGACACCATTACATTGTAAGCAGTCCCGCTGATTCTTCTCGAAGAGCTCTTCGATCATTTCCGCTTACTAACCCGCAACGGCTTGGGGCCAGACAGTACCTGGCAGCATCCATCATGCCAACACGTCGCACGGCTTTGACTAGTATGCCGCGCTCGGTGGAATCGCCTCTCTGATGGAGGAGCGAACAATCTCCTCGGTTTCAAGATAAGCGGGATTTTGAAAGATCGCGATGCGGTGAAAGCGCGATGTTGGTGATTCGAGCGGGAAAATAATTCCGCGAACGGAGGGTGATGGCAGCCGCTTTCAGGCCCGCGCTGCTAGTCGATATCTTTGCCCATGTACATTTCGCTCACCACGGAGCGGAAATTTTCGAGGACCCGGCTGCGGCGGATCTTCATGGTGGGCGTCACTTCGCCCTGATCGATGGAAAAATCGCGCTCGACGATGCGATATTTGCGGATCTGCTCGAAGGAGGCGAGTTGCTTGTTGACGTCCTTCACGGCTCGATCGACGGCGGATTTGGTTTCGCCGGGAGCGCCATTGACGGTGAACAGTGCGGTGACGTAGGGGAGGCGGTCGCCGATGAGCAGCACCTGATTGATGGAAGGCTCGCGCTTGAACAGGACTTCGATGCGCGCGGGATAAATTTTCTTGCCGTTCGAAGAGACGATCAGCTCCTTCTTACGGCCGGTGATGTACCAGTAGCCATCCGGATCCACTTCGGCGATGTCGCCGGTGGCGAGCCATCCGTCGTGCAGGACCGCGGCGGTCGCCTGGGGATCCTTGTAGTAGCCGGTGAACAGGCACGGGCTCTTGAGCATCAGCTCGCCATCGTCTTCGAGCCGCGCTTCGACGTTGGGAAGAAGCTTGCCGATGCTGCCGGCTTTCGGGCGGTCCAAGGGATTGAGCGCGACCACGCCGCCTTCGGTCAAACCATAACCCTCGATCAGGGGCATGCCGATGGCGGCGAAAAATTCCGCCAGGTCTTTGCCGAGCGGAGCGGCTCCGGAGGCGGCGATGCGCAGACGGCCGCCCAATCGCTCGCGGATTTTCGAAAACACCAGGCGATCGAAAAATCGGAGCGAAGCTCCGAGCAGGGCGGGGACCGGTTTGCCGGACTGGCGCAGGCGGCTCGCTTCGGAGCCGGCGCCGAGGCCGGTGTAGAACAGTTTGCGGATGGCGGCGGGGCGCTTCTTGATTTCGGCGGAAATGCTCGAGTAGACGCGTTCCCAAACCCGCGGCGGCGCGAGAAAAAAAGTCGGACGGATGGTGCGGATTTCGTTGGGGAGCTTCGAAAGGCCTTCGGAAAACCAGACGCAGACGCCCTGGCGGATGGGAACCAGCTCGACGACCACGCGCTGCGCGATGTGCGCAGAAGGCAGAAACGCGATGGTCACGTCGTCGGGGCGGAGCGGGAGAACCAAGGGCGCGTGATCCATGTTGGAGACCAGCGCGTAGTGCGTCACCAATCCCATTTTCGGCTCGCCGGTGGCGCCCGAGGTCATGTACAGGACGGCGTGATCGGCGCCGGTGGTCTCCGCGCGGATGGGATCGAACTCGGCGATTCGGTTTTCGCCGATGGCGCGAATCTGTTCGAGCGTCATCCAGCCTTTGGCTTCGCCGGTGAGCAGAATCCATTGGACGGAAAGCGAGCCGCCGGCGGCTTCCTGAAGCGACCGCATGGCTTTCTCGTTTTCGACGAACACGACGCGCGCATCGGAGGCGCGCAAGGTGCGCACCTGATCGGCGAAGGGCAGGCTGGTATACAAGGCGGCGGCGACGGCGCCGGCGGTCATCAGGCCGAGGTCGGCGAGATAGAATTCGGCGCGGGTTTCCGATTGCAGCGCGACGATGTCGCCCTTCCGGATCCCGATGGCGCGCAGACCCACGGCAATTTGACGGACGGCGTCGCGATACTCGCTCCAGGTCCAGGCGCGATACTTCCCGCCGCCGACCGGTTGCTGTAATGCGACTGCTTTGGGGTGCGCGGCGGCGGTCTGGTCGAGCACCGTGTAGACGGTCCTGGTCTCGGTTGGGGGCGCCATGGGGGGCTTCATTCGGCTCAATGCTACCATGCCGATTGATGCCGTTTGAACAGGAAATCGAATGGGCGCGGAGGGCCGCGGAGCGCGCGGCGGAGCTGGCGTTGGATTATCAGAAAAAAGGCGTGCGGGCAGAGATCAAGCCCGACGATTCGCCGGTGACCATCGCCGACAAGGAATGCGAGAGGCTGATCGCGGGGATTTTAGAAGAAAGATTTCCGGACGACGGCGTTTTGGGCGAAGAAGGCTCGCGCAAGGAATCGAGGAGCGGGCGAAGGTGGATCATCGATCCCATCGACGGGACGCGCGATTTTCTGCGGCGCAATCCGCTGTGGAGCGTGCTGATCGCGCTCGAAGATCGCGGCGAGGTGATGGCGGGGGTGGTGCATTTGCCGGCGCTGGGGGCGACCTGCTGGGGCTCGCGCGGGGGCGGGGCGTTCCGCAACGATGCGCGGCTGCGGGTTTCTGAAATCGATCGCGCAGAGTCGGCGGTGATTTCGGTGAACAACCTGAACCGCATCGCCGCGATGAAATTTTCGCGCGGGCTGATCGATTGGGCCAGCCGGTTTTGGGCGTTCCGGAGTTTAGGGGGAACACCGGATGCGATGATGGTCGCCTCCGGAGAGATGGATGCGTGGATCGAGCCGAAGGTCGCCGAGTGGGACCTGGCGGCGGTGCAGGTGATCCTCGAAGAAGCGGGCGCGCTGTTCTTCGATTTCGCGGGCAAGCGGACGATATACGGCGGCAATGCGATCGCGTGCACGCCGGGCCTCCAAGGCGAACTGCGCGCGTTTTTCGGAATCCGAATGACGGGATTTTAACGTAATTCCCACGCGACTTTGTGCCGCCGCGGCGGTTTTTGCTGTCAGAAGGCAGCGATAGGCTGCCGGGAAGCGAAAAACAAAAATGAAACGAATTGCTTTGACGATGATGATGGGCTCCGTGCTTTTTGGGACGGCGATGTTGGCCCAGGATTCCAGGATTCAGCAGCGCAAGGAAAACCAGCAGCAGCGCATCGGGAACGGCGTGAAGAACGGCTCTCTGAAGCCGAAGCAAACGGCGAACCTGGAGAACAAGGAATCGAAACTGAACCAGGAAATCCGCACGGATCGCAAACAAAACGGCGGAAATCTGACGAACAAGGAGAAGGCGCAAGTGAACCGGCAGCAGAATCAACTGAGCAAGCAGATCTACAAGGACAAGCACTAAGAGCCGCGCTCGGGCCGATCGCGATTTACCCGGTGAATCCGTGCGCGATTCGCCGACTCAGCGCCGCCGTTCGCCGAATTGGAGGCGGCAACGCCACGGGAGCCTGCTAACATCTCTTACGGAAGGGCTTACGGAAGGGCCTACGGAAGGGAATTGCGATGGCAGATTTGGATAGCCGCTACGAAGAGCGCCGGCGACGCTGGGAAGAAAAAATGGAGCGCCGGCGCGAGCGGTGGGAAAGGCGATGGTCGGAGGGAGGGCGGCATCACAGCGGCTCGGGCGGCCTGATCATCGGCGTGATTCTGGCGGGAATCGGCATCATTCTCCTGCTGCAAAATCTGGGAATCCTGTATGTCGACGATCTGTGGAAGTACTGGCCGGTGATCCTGATCGTGGTGGGGATGTCGCGGGTCGCGACCGCATGCGCGACGGGCGGGAGGATTTGGGGAGCCGCGCTCGCCGTGGTGGGCGCGATTTTCCTGCTCGATAATTTTGACATTATTCACGGAAACGTCTGGAATTATCTGTGGCCGGTGGTGTTGATCGCCATCGGCGTGGGGATGCTGGTGCGCGGCATAGATCGCGGAAGCCGGTGGGATTGGTGGAACCCTCCGCCGCCCACGGATTCGACCGGCGCCGGCGGCAAGGCGGGAGGCGGGAGCGCGGCGGCGGGCTCGTCGAGCTCCGGAGGATCGCTTCAGAACACGCTGAATGAATGGGCGTTTTTCGGGGGCGTCCGCCGGCGGATCGATGCGCAGGATTTCGAGGGCGGCGATGTGTTGGCGATTTTCGGCGGCATACGAATCGACATGGAACGCGCCGGCACCAAGAAAGAAGAGGTCCGGATCGAGGCCAACGCGATGTTCGGGGGCATCGACTTTCGCGTGCCGGATACGTGGGCGGTAACGGTGCGCGGCACCGGGATATTCGGCGGGTACGAGGACAAGACCATCGAGCCGCGTCCGTCCGAGGGGAAACCACCGCATCTGATCATCAGCGGCGTCGCCATGTTCGGCGGAGTGACGGTGAAGAACTAGCGCGATGCATCCGATTTTCGAGCGCAAAACCTACTTCGCGGCGTATCTGGGCGCATGGATGGTGGTGGCGCTGCTGCTGGCCGGGTTGCTGCGCATTCCGGAAATGCTCGGCTGGCGCGACGCGCTGATCATCGCGGTTCCGTTGTGCCTGTTTTACGCGTTTGTGTGCCTGGCGCCGTGGTATGTGTGCCGGCACCTGCCGCTGCGCTCGACCAACGCGGCGAAGCTGCTGCTGAATCATCTGGGAGGAGCGGTGCTGGCGGCGGCGATCTGGGTGGAAATGGCGCGCGCGATCG
>DATHCE010000295.1:0-2095 GCA_035319685.1 Bryobacteraceae bacterium
AAGCGTGAATTGCGCCGGCTCGGGAACCGTCACGGGCTTGAGCGGCGGGTATTTCAGGTCCTTATAAGAGGGAATTGCCGCGGCGGGCTTTGGCGCCGGCGGACTCTGCGCGAATGCGCCGATCGGAGCCGCGATCAACCATGCAACCGCGAATCGCCGCGTCACTTCGCACCTCCTTCCGGCGCATACGTATAGGCGACCGTTCGCGTGGTCGCAATCAGATACGTTTTGGCGACGCGCTCGACGTCGTCCGCAGTCACCTTATCGTAGTCCTCAAGTTCGGTAAACAGGCGCTTCCAGTCGCCGTAGCCGGCGGCGTAGCTGCACAGCGCCGAAGCGAGTCCGGAGTTGTTGTCCAGCCGGCGGATCAATGCCGCGCGCAGCTTGGTCTTCACGCGCTCGAGCGCTTCGGAGGAAACCTGTTCCTTCTTCACCCGATCGATAATCGCGTCCAGCTCCTTTTCGTTCTCGGCCACCGTGTGCCCGCTCGACGGCGCGACGAAGAACAGGAACAGCGGCGGATATTTCCCGCTCGGGAACGTCGCCTGGCTGCCCGCCCCCAGGGCGATTTTTTTATCGCGCACCATGTCGGTGTAAATCATTCCCGTGCGCCCATCGGAAAGAATATCGCTCAGCACGTCGAGCGCGGCATCGTCTTTCGAATACTGATCCGGCCGTTTATAGGCAACCGCCAGAAAGGGCTCCGACGGCGACGACACCGCGACGCGCTTCTCGCCCTGCTGCGGCGGCTCGACGGTCCGCACATAGGGCGGCAGCGGACCGCGCGGCAATCGCCCGAAATATTTCTCCGCCATGCGCCGCGCCTCGGCCGGATTCACGTCGCCCGCGATGCCGATCGTGATATTTCCCGGCGTGTAATATTGCTTATAAAATTCCTCGGCTTCCGGACGCCGGAAATTCTCGATGTCGCTGGCCCATCCGCCCGGCATGTTGCGGTACGGATGCGCCTCGAACGCGGTCGCCAGCAGCGCTTCCACCAAGCGTCCCTGCGGCGACGATTCGACGCGCATGCGCCGCTCCTCGCGCACCACGTCGCGCTCTTTGTAAAATTCCCGGAACACCGGTTGCAGGAATCGCGACGATTCCAGCAGAAACCACAGCTCGATCCGGTTCGAAGGAAAGCTGTAATAGTAATTGGTCGAATCCTCGGCCGTTCCCGCGTTCATGCCGGCGCCGCCGTTCGACTCGACGATGCGGTCATAGGCGTTCTCATCGACGTAGCTGTCGGCCTTGGCGATGGCCGCTTTCAGCTCGATCTCGATGGCCTCGATTTTCTTCGGGTCCGCGCGAAATCCCTTGCGCTTTTCCGCGTCGATCTTGTCATACACCGCCTCGACCTGATCCATCGCCTGCTTTTCGAGCGGCCAATTCTTGCTGCCGATCGCCGGCGTACCTTTGAAAGCCATGTGCTCGAACATATGCGCGAGCCCGGTGCGCCCGCCGGGATCGTCCACCGAACCGACGTTGACGTAAGTATTAAAGGAAACCACCGGCGCTTCGTGCCGTTCGATGATCAAAAAGTGGAGGCCGTTGGGAAGCGTGAACTCAGTGACTTTTTTCTGGAATTCCTGTAAAGACTGCGCCGCGAGAAGGGCAGGGAAGAGGCACAAGAGAACGCGAAACTTCATCCTCTTCAGGTTATCATCGGGACCTCGGCCTCGCCCACTCGGGTAGTGCTCGGTCACCACGACGTTGTCAGATCGCATTACCGGCTTCGCGACAATGACGAAGGTCTACCGCTCCTCGGAGGAAGGCGAGAAGCATTACCGGCTGAAGTAGCCGCAGTGGAGATTGTCCCAGTCATGGGTCAACCTGACCCCGAACGCATTTGCACCAGCATCGTGGAGCGATCCAATCTGAGCCTCCGTATGGGCCTCCGACGCTTCACCAGATTGACCAACGGCTTCAGCCGGAAACTTGAAACGCATGCGGCTGCTGTGATGCTTTGGTACTGCTTCTATAACTTTTGCAGGGTCCACAAGACCCTTCGTATTACTCCGGCGATGGCAGCAGGTCTAACTTCTCGGGTGTGGGACATCCGGGATTTGTTGGTGCAGGCGTAAAATCGAAAGAG
>DATHCE010000296.1:0-3941 GCA_035319685.1 Bryobacteraceae bacterium
TCACCATGGGTCCCGCTGATTGCGTCGTTCCGGAACTCGGATTGAGCAGAAGCAGTTGCGTGGTCGTAATCACGAAGGCCTGGCTGCCGGCCCCGAACGCTACCGACAAAACCGGATCGGGCCAGGTAATCTGGAGTTCCTGCCCTAGGCTGAGATCGAAAATCGTGAAGCCGCCGTTGGTCGGAGAAAGCCCATTATTGTCCTCTCCGACCACCAGATAACGGCTATCGGGTGACAGCGCGAGCGAACTGGGCGGCATCGGCACGGCCATCGGCGCGGCCTGCGATAGGTCGCTCGTATTCATCACGTTGATTTGATATCCCGGCATGTTCGCGATATACAGCCGGCCGCGCGCCCCGTCGAGCGCAATGTCGGAAACCTCGCCGCGGATCGGAACCACGGTTCCAAAAGTCGCGCCGAACACGTTCGCCACCGGCGCCAATAGTAAGACACACACCATCATCCGGGACATAAAAACCTCCGAGCCTCTCCGCACCAGAACGAGCTAAGTATATAGTATGTTGCTGGTTTTTTAAAGATTTACTTGTGAATTTTAGTACGTTCAGGACCCTCGAGTACTGACTGGTCAGTATTGCGGCATCGCAAAAGCATGCAATTTTCTCACGGCCGCGGTCTCCGATCCGCACGATCGTGACCCAGCGAGGGCTTGGCTGGACTTGAGCCTATTGTTTCTCGTAAACGGCCTTGACGTTGTTCTTCGTGCCGTCCGGATTCGTCCCCCTGGCATTGACCGTCATCACTTTGCCGTTTTTTGAAACCGAATTGCGGGACGTGCCGACCACTTTTCCGCCCTTTTTCCAGGTCGTTTCTGTGGTGCGCGTGTCGACGCGCTTCAACGCGACCGTATCCGCGTCGCTCGGCGCGCCACGCCCCGTAACCGGATTATCCGTTCCGTCGTACTTCGCCGAGAAGCTGTAATCGATGGCGCTTCCGTCGCCGGCGACCCCTTCGGTGTGATGCTTGACTCCGCCGTCCTGCGACTCCCAGGTTTGCGTTCTACTTTTTGGCGTCGCCACGCCGGAATACTTCGATTTGGCCGTGTTCAGTTTCCACGTGCCCGCCTCGCTTTGAGCGCGCAGCACCATCGGGACGGCCAGAAAAAACGCCAGGCTTAAAAAGGTGACGATTCGTTTCATCCTGATCCCTCCACAAACCCTGCTCGTCCTCGAGATCGGCCCGAGGGCGAAAAAACTCCCTCAGCTTACCGCTTAGTGGATCGGGAACGCAATCGCTTGCTGGGCGGACCCTTCCTCGTACGCCCCATTGACGGCCTGTCGCAAATTTGTTTTTGCCCGCGAATCATCCGCTTGCGACTTTCATCGCGCCCTCGTCTGTTTGGCCCCGTTTATTTTGTGATCAGAGAGACGGGCGCGGCGATCTGCGTCCCGTTCACCGCCGTGCGGCATTCTAGATGCTGCCGTGCGAACGTCAAAGTGATGGCCGAGTGCCGCTAGCGATAGTGTGGCCGCGGTGCCGCGAGCGTTACAACTGCGGTAGGAGACGTCTCCAAGGAAGTCTGGTCAGGCGCGGCGGGTTTTTTTACCCGCCGTCCGCCTGTTCGCATTCTCGAATTGGTCGAGAGGGTCGAGAGGGTCGAGAGGGAATTTTCACTTCTCCCGATTCACTCCTCCTGGCGCCCTCGCGCGCAACTCGTCGATCATCTGCCTTCCTCGTGGATCGGGATTGATGCGCAACGCCGCCTCCAGTTCCGCGATCGCGTCCTTCATCCGGCCGGGCGCCTGCAACAGCGCCATCCCTAACCGGTAATGCGCTTCTCCCGAATCGGGCCGCAGCCGTACCAACTCCTCATATTGATCGATCGCTTCCGCCATTCGCCCCGGCATCCGTGCCAGCGCGTCTCCCAGGTTGCCATGCGCCTCCGCGTAATCCGGACGGATGCGCAGCGCCGCCTGATATTCAGAAACCGCTTCGGGCAGCCGGCCGGGGAGCTGCGCATAGACGCTCGCCAGGTTGTTGTGCGCCTCCGCGTAATCCGGACGGATGCGCAGCGCAGCCTGGTATTCGACAATCGCGTCGGGCAACCGCCCGGGGAGTTGAGAATATGCCGTCGCAAGGTTGTAATGCGCTTCGGCGAAGTCCGGTTGGACGCGGATCGCTCGCTGCCACTCGGCGATGGCGTCCTCGGTCCTTTCCGGCGAGCGCGCGAGCGCGTTGGCCAGGTTGTAATGCGCCTCGGCGACGTTCGGGTCGAGCCTCAGCGCTTCTTGGAATTGAACGATCGCGTCCGCCGTTCGCCCCGGCATTCGCGCCAGCGCGTTTCCCAGGCCGATGTGCGCATTCGCGTAGTCGGGGCGGATTCGCAACGCCGTCTCGAACTCGGCGACCCCGCTCGCCACTTCGGATTTCTCCATTAATGCCACGCCGAGGCCGAAATGCGCCCGCGCACTTTCCGGATACGCAGCGACGGCGCTCGACCACAGGCTGATGCCGTCACGCCAATCGAAATTCCGCGCGTATGTCCGCACCCCTAACGCGAGACACACCGCGCCGAGCGCGACCCATTTGAGCCACGGCCTCCCGGCATCCATGGGCCGGCCGAACATCTGAACGGCAACCACCACGCATCCGCACAGAGCGAGCGCCGGCAGATACATGAACCGCTCCGCCATGATGCTGCCGATCAAAAGCACCAGGTTCGAGCTCGGCGCGAGCGTAATTAAAAAGAAGCCCACGAAAAACAGCAGCGGCTTGCTGCTCCGGAACCGAATCGCGGCGGCAATCAGGCCCGCGCAAGCCGCCAGCGCGATCAGCGCCTTGAAATCCTCCCATTCGAACACCCGCCAGCTGAACAATGGCACCGCATTGAAGGAATAATCGGCCGACAGCCGCACCGGCCACAAGAACAGCCACAGAAATTTGCCGATCACTTTCACCGCGGTGATCCGCTGGGTCCAGAATCCGGCGCCGGCCAACGCGTTTTCGCCGAAATGCACGATCAGATGCGTGTCGATCTGAGACCGCAGATAGAAGAACGCGCCGAACGGAACCAGAAGAACAAGGTAGGGGAGCGCGCGATCCCGCCACGTCTCCTTTTTCCTCCAGGTGAAATCGTAGAGCGCCATCAGCGCGGGCAAAACCGCCGCGCTTTCTTTCGAAAAAATTCCGATGGTCTGCGCCGCGGCCAAGCCCGCAAGCCACGCGACCCGTTTTCGTCCCGTAGCCGGGCCTTCGTACACGCGCCCGCGTACATGGCACAACAAACCCGCCAGAACTCCGAACGCGGCCAGCAAGTCGGCGCGTCCGACGATATTGGTCACCGATTCGGTGAGCAATGGATGCACGGCCCACAGCGCCGCGAGCGCAAACGCCGGCGCCGCGCTTCCCAAAATCGCCAATCCCAACCCGTATACCAGCAGAATATTCAGATCGTGCAGCGCCAGGTTGACCAAATGATAGCCGGCCGGATGCGGACCCTCGCCGAGCACCGAATAATTCCACAGATAGGACAGAGTGGCGAGCGGCCGGTACAGGCCCGAAGTGGTCGCGGGGTACCAATATTCCTTGGTCAGGATCAGACCGATCGTTTCCGGCGTCGCGGCGCGGATGCGCGGGTCCTGCCCTATGATCGACGCGTTGTCGAACACCAGACCCGCTTCAAATGAGTTCGAGTACGCGGCGAAAGCGGCGATCCAAAGCGCGGCGATCTGCGCGGCGTATCGCGGCCAAACTCTTTTGGGCGCGCCGGCGCTCTCACGCTCCTCGCGCCTCTGCTTCTTCTTGGCACGCACGAGCCATCATTATAACCGAGCCGCTTCACCAGCATGGCGCTGGAGCGTAGAGCCGTAGCGTAAAATGCGAAGACGGGCGGAGCGCTCCGTCCCTATCGCAAATCTGTCAATATGACGCGCAGGCCGTTCAGGTCCGACAAAGATCCCAACAATCCCTATAACCTGCTGTGG
>DATHCE010000297.1:0-16123 GCA_035319685.1 Bryobacteraceae bacterium
ATGCCGGATCCGTGCCGCCCGACCTGCTCGAATCGGCGCTGTTCGGGCACGTGAAGGGCGCCTTTACCGGAGCGGTCGCGTCGCGCAAGGGATATTTCGAGATCGCCAATCGAGGGACCATTTTTTTCGACGAGGTCGGAACCATAACGCTGGAGACGCAGACCAAGCTGCTGCGGGTGATTCAGGAACGCGAGTTCATGCCGCTCGGTTCGACCGAAACCATCAAGGTGGACGTCAGGATCGTCGCGGCGACCAATGCGGATTTGAAAAAGCTGGTGGAGGAAGGGAAATTTCGCGAGGATCTGTATTACCGGCTGAACGTGATCAACCTGGCGCTGCCGCCTTTGCGGGACCGCAAAGAGGATATTCCGGCGCTGGTCGAGCATTTTTTCACCAAATATTGCCGGGAAAACGAAAAATTTTGCGATGCAGAGAGCGCTTCGCTGCTCGGTTTCGAGCCCGACGCGATGCAGGTGCTGATGGATCACACCTGGCCGGGCAATGTCCGGGAGCTCGAAAATGTGGTCGAGCGGGCGGTGGTGCTGGCCTCGCAAACCGCGGTGCCCGTGGATGTGTTGCCCGACCATTTGCTCGAAGCGCGGGGCTTGAAGATCCGGCGCGACGAGAGCGGGCGTCTGGCGGCGGATGCCTCGCTGTTTGAAATCGTCGCCGATTACGAACGGCTCACGATTGTCGAGCAACTGGAAAAGTCCGACTGGAGCCAGACCGCGGCGGCCGAAGCGCTGCGCATTCCTTTGTCGACGCTGAATCAGAAAATCAAGCGGCTGAATATTGAGATTCGGAAGAAATCGGGCGCGTGATCGAGTAAATTCGATGGAGCCAGAGGTCCAAAGGGAGTTCGAAGAGATTCGGGCCATCCTCCGGGAATCGGAGGAGAGGCGCATGAAGTGGGAGGCTTGGTCCCAAGCGGAACATGAACGTGCCATGCGGCGCATGGACCGCATCGATAAGCGCGCCCAGGAATCGGACAGGCGCGCCCGGGAATCGGACAGGCGGTTCGAGAAGCGCATGGCTGAGGCCGACGAGCGCATGAATAAATTCCAGACGCAGCTTCTGGCGACCAAGAGGCTCGTGGAAGCCGGAATGAAGATCGTTATGGGGCTGGCCAAGAGCCATCGCGAGCTCGAAAAATCGCAGAAGGCATTCCTCAATTCGCTGCGGCGCGGGAACGGAAACGGGCATCGGCGCTGATCCGATCGCGGGAAGTTTCGACGCCATCCTGAGCCGATCGGAATGGTTTACTGATCGAGCCTCGTATATCCACCGTTGAAGAAGACCAGCGGACGGCCTTCGCCGATTTCGACGGCGACCGATTCGCCGATCAGGGCGCGATGGTCGCCGGCGTCGATCACGTTGATGGTCGTGCATTCGATGACGCCGAGGACGCCTTCGAGAATCGGCGAACCGGTTACGCCTTCGCGCCAGGGGATGCCGGTGAAGCGGCCTTCGGGCAACTGCGCGAAGCGGATCGACAGGTCTAGCTGCTCTACCCGCAGGATATTTACGGCGAACGATCCGCTGATTTCAAAGTGATGTAACGACGTGCAATCGCGGTCGATGGCGACCATGATCAAAGGCGGCGAGAGCGATAGCGAGCTGAAGGAATTGACGGTCAGGCCGTGCGGAGCGCCGTCGGAGGCGCGTGTGGAGAGCACAGCAACACCGGTGGCAAACAGGCCGCAGGCGCGGCGAAACGCGAAAGAATCCAGGGGGGCACGTGAGATCGCTCTTGACACGGCAATAACCCTAATCCTATCATGGAGTTTCGGGAGGCGGATTTGATCAAACTTGATATCATCAACGAAGTGGTCAACCGGACGGGCATCACAAAGACGAAAGCGGAGATGGCCGTCGAAACCGTCTTTGAAAGTATGAAGCGCGCGCTGGGGCGCGGCGAACGCATCGAACTTCGCGGATTCGGAATCTTCAACGTGAGGCCGCGCAAGACCGGCATCGGGCGCAATCCCCGCACCGGCGCGGAGGTCGCGATTCCTCCCGGCAAAGCGGTTCGGTTCAAGCCGGGCAAGGAGTTGCAGACGCTGCAATAGCGAGGCACGGCGTACGGACCGCGAGGCATGCGCCGCATCACACGCTCGTGTCGACCAACGGTCAACCCACTGATTTCCCCGCCGGTTACTCCGCCAGGCGCTCCGGCTCGGCCATCGACAACGGATTTTTTGACGCGCTGACGTCGGATCGCCCCAGGCATCGATACTGGGTGCACGCTGTACTGCTGCTGCTGACGCTGGGGACGACGACGGTGGTCGGAGCAGGACTCGCCCGCAGTTTCGCCGCCGGGCGGCCGTTCGATTACGACATCACGAGCGGCTACACGCTCGCGGGACATGACCCGGCATCGCTGCTCGATGGGCTGCCGTTTTCCCTCACGCTGCTGCTGATCCTGATGGCGCACGAAATGGGGCATTATCTGGCGGCGCGATATTATCACGTGGATGCGACGCTGCCGTTCTTTCTGCCGGCGCCGACCGTGATTGGAACCTTCGGCGCGTTTATACGGATTCGCTCCGCCATTGTCGCCCGGAAAATTTTGTTCGATATCGGAATCGGGGGACCGCTCGCGGGATTCGCGATGCTGATCCTGCCGATGTGGATCGGCGTGTCGGAGTCGCGCGTGATTCCGGGAATCGGGACGCGCGGGGAGTTGATTTACGGGACTCCGCTGATTCTGCGCCTGTTCGAGCGGGTCATTTTTCCCGGCATTCCGGCCAACGACATTTACCTGGATCCGGTGGCGCGGGCGGCCTGGGTGGGGTTGCTGGCGACGGCGCTGAATCTGCTGCCGATCGGGCAACTGGACGGCGGGCACGTGCTGTACGCGTTTCTGGGCGAGAAGACGCGCATTCTGTCGCGCCTATTCGCGGCGACGCTCGCCGGGTTGGGCGCGATCCAGCTGTTCACTTCGGACTATAAAGCCGGCTATTTGTGGCTGTTCTGGTCGGCCCTTTTGTTCCTGTTCGGGATGCGCCATCCGATGATCGTCGATCCGATCCCGCTGAGCCGCACGCGGCGGTGGCTGGGATTCGTGGCGCTCGTCATTTTCATTTTGTCGTTCACTCCGGCTCCGGTGCGAACCGCTTGAAAATCTCCGCGACCATCATCACCTATAACGAAGAGCGCAATCTGCCGCGCGCGATCGAGAGCCTGCGCTGCGCCGATGAAATCGTGGTGATCGACAGCGGATCGAACGACCGGACGGTGGAGATCGCGGAGAAACTGGGCGCGCGGGTGGTGGAAAGTCCGTGGCGGGGATACGCGAACCAGAAGAATTTCGCGGCCGACAACGCGGCGCACGACTGGATTCTGTCGATCGACGCGGACGAATCGCTGAGCGAGGCGCTGGAAGGGGAAATCTGGCAGCTCAAGAAAAACGGCCCGCGGTTCGATGCGTACACGATGCCCAGGATCGCGCAGTATCTGGGCCGGTGGATCCAGCATTCGGGCTGGTATCCGGATCGCAAGGTGCGCTTATACGACCGGACCAAGGCGCGGTGGGTCGGGGATTTCGTGCATGAATCGGTGAAGGTGGAGGGCCGGCTGGGGCACCTGGAATCGAACCTGCTGCATTTCACGTGCAGCTCGCTGTCGGAACATCTGAAGACCATGGACCGGTACACGACGCTGGCGGCGGAGCAACTGCTGGCGACGGGCGAGAGGGTGACGTGGGCCCGGCTGCTGCTCGAACCGCCGTGGACATTTTTCCGCACTTATGTTTTACAGCTCGGGTTTCTGGACGGCGTGGAGGGACTGGCGATCGCGAACATGGCGGCGGTCTATAACTTCGTCAAGTACGCCAAGGCGAGGTTCATGAGTCCGGGGCGGGAATGAAGACGCTGCACGTGGACACGGGGCGCGAGATGGGCGGCGGACAGTGGCAGGCGCTGTACCTGATGGAACGATTGACGGGCGCGGCGTTGCTGGCGCCGGAAGCTTCGCCGCTGATGGCCGAAGCGCGCGCGCGCGGGATCGAGGCGCATCCGCTGTCGGCGGTGGCTTTGGCGCGGATGGCGCGCGAATCGGATCTGGTGCATGCTCACGATGCGCGGGCGCACACTTTGGCGGCGGTTCTCAAAGGCGCGCGATTGGTAGTCGCGCGGCGCGTGGCATTTCCGGTGAACCGAGGCCTGCTGTCGCGCGTCAAGTATGCCAGGGCGGACCTGTATCTGGCGGTATCACGATGCGTGGCCGCGCAGCTGGAACAAGCGGGGGTCGAGCGAGAGAAAATTCGCGTCGTGTACGACGGGGTTCCGCTGGTTGGTGCGGCTTGTGGCGATCAGATTGTAGCGCTGGGATCGAAGAACGTCGATTTGATCCGGCGGGCGAGCGAAATTGCCGGGGTCGAGGTGCGATTCACAACCAATTTGTGGGACGATCTTTCGAAGGCAAAAATGTTTTTATACGCAAGCGGGGCGGAGGGACTCGGATCCGCAGCGCTGGCCGCGATGTCGGCGGGAGTGCCGGTGATTGCGAGCCGCGTGGGCGGGCTTCCCGAAGCCGTCGAGCATGAGCGCACGGGGATTCTGGCCGAGAATCGTCCCGAGGATTTCGCGGATGCGATCACGCGGTTGTTGCGCGATCCGGAGCTGGCCAGGGAAATGGGAAGACGGGGGCGGGAGCGCGTGGAGCGGATGTTCACGATCGAGGGGATGGTGCGCAACACCGTTGCCGGGTATGACGAGGTGTGCGGATGACGGCCGCGCTGGCCATTCTCGCCGGGTTGCTGATCGGCAGCTTTCTGAACGTCTGCGTTTTCCGGCTGCCGCGCGAGTTGTCGGTGGTGCGGCCGCGATCCTTTTGTCCGGCGTGCGAAAAGATGATCGCGTGGTATGACAACATTCCGGTGGTCAGCTACATCGTGCTGCGCGCGCGATGCCGTCATTGCGGGGAGCGCATTCCGCTGCGGTATCCGGTGGTGGAACTGGCGACGGCGGCGGCGTTTGGGGTGTGCGTCGCGGCGCTCGGCGTGACGCTCGCGGGGCTGAAATACGCGATTTTTTCGGCGATTCTGATCACCTTGATCGCTTCCGACAGCGAAGAAAGAATTTTGCCTGACGAGTTCACCCTGGGAGGCATCGCGATCGGGCTCGGATTTTCGGCGTTCGTGCCGCTCGATCCGGGATTCGCGTATTTGCTGCTGCCGTTTTCGGCCGGCATGCGCTGGAGATCGGTGGGCGAATCGGTGCTGGGCACGGCTGCGGCCCTGTTGCTGTGGCTGGTGGGCTGGGCGTACCAGAAGCTGCGGGATCGCGAAGGGCTCGGATTGGGCGACGTGAAAATGATCGCCATGATCGGCGCGTTTCTGGGATTGAAGCTGACGCTGCTGACGTTGATTGCGGCGTCGCTCGCGGGGTCGATCGGCGGATTGATTTATATTTTCGCCGCCCGAAAAGACATGTCGACGTACGAGCTTCCGTTCGGAAGTTTTCTGGGGATGGCAGCGCTGGGGGTGGCGATGTTCGGGAAAGTGGTGACGGTCTGGTACTCCAGGCTGGGGCGCTGAGGCGCGCGGTCCAGTACCAAATCCCAACCCGCGGCCTATTCGAAAGGCACGATCGGGGGATAGGATGGAGCTGCAGACGAAATGGGCAAGACTCTCCTCTCCTTGATTTGATCCCGCTCATCGGGGACCGGTTCAGTCTCCATGAGCGGGACAGTTTTTCCGAACGCTACGCCGGGTTCACAAGTTGTCGTCCAGCAGCCCGCCATCACGGGTCGGTGTGAAAACAACGATTTTACCCCGGCATGACGAGCCTTTGTGAAAACAGGGATTTTTATCCCCCGGCATGACTGCCGGGGCTTGCTCGGCCGTTGCCGCTCTGCCAGTCCTGCCCGATGCGCCATCAACGAGCCACGCGTTCATCCTTTTTTAGCAGCGGCTCAATGGCGCGCAGCACGGTTCCGGAAACGATCTCGGCTCCTGCCGCGGTGGGATGGATGCCGTCGGCCTGAATGTAGCGCAGATCCTTGGTCACGATGTCGGACATCAGGAACGGAATGAAGGGCAGCTTGTATTTCCCGGCCAGATCCTTGTAGATTTTCTCGAAACCCTGAATGTAATCGGGGCCGTAATTGGGCGGCAGGGTCATGCCGGCGAGCACCACTTTGGCTCCCGCGTCTTGGAACGCGCGGATCATCTGATCGAGATTGGCGCGCGTGGAGGCGAGCGGCATGCCTCGCAGGCCGTCGTTGCCGCCGAGCTCCAACACGACGATGGACGGTTTTAGCGAAGTGGCCGAGCCGATGCGCGACACGCCGCCTTCGGTGGTGTCGCCGCTGATGCCGAGGTTCACGACACGATACGGATATCCGGCCGCGTCGAGGCGCTTTTGCAGATCGTCGGGGAAACTTTGACCGGCGGCGAGGCCGAAGCCGGCGGCGACGCTGTCGCCGAATACGGCGATCACTTTTCGATGATCGTTGGCGGCGGCGGGAGCGGGAGGCGGCATGGGCCGCCCGTCATCGGGAGGTTCGGGAGAAAGCTCGCGGGAAGAATCGCGAGCCGGCTCGCGCGAGGTTTCATGCGAACCGGAGCAACCGGAGGAAGCGAGCGCCACGGCCAGCGCCAGCGCCGGCGCGAGAAACAATGAATACCGCATCTCCCTGCCATCATAATAGAAGAACATGCCAATTCTTGAAGCGCGCGGGATCACGAAGATCATTGACACGGGCACGCACCGCGTCGAAATCCTGCGCGGGGTCGATTTCGAGGTGCCGAAAGGACAGTTCGTCGCGATTATGGGAGCGTCGGGCAGCGGGAAAAGCACGCTGCTCGGACTGCTGGCCGGGCTGGATACGCCGACGTCGGGAACGATCGTCGTCGACGGGACCGATATTACGGGACTGAGCGAAGACAAGCTGGCGGTGGTGCGCGGGCGAAAGATCGGATTCGTGTTTCAGAGCTATCAACTGATTCCGACGCTGACCGCGGAGGAAAATGTTCTGCTGCCGCACGAGCTGGCCGGGGGAGAGGTGACGGCGGGCATCCGGCGCGCGAAGGAACTGCTCGATAGCGTGGGGTTGAGCGATCGGATGGATCATTATCCGGTGCAGCTTTCCGGAGGCGAGCAGCAGCGCGTGGCGCTGGCGCGGGCGTTCATGGTGAAGCCGCCGATTCTGATGGCCGATGAACCGACGGGAAACCTGGACAGCGTGAACGGAGCGCACGTGCTGAAGCTGCTGATCGCGCTGAATCGCCGCGAGCAGACCACGCTGGTGCTGGTGACGCACGATTCCGCTTTGACCGGGCAGGCCGATCGCATCGTCACGCTGCGGGACGGGAAAATCATCGCGGACGAAATTCGCGAGACGGCGGGGGTGGCGGAGAGATGAAATTGTCGCTGCGCACGGCGGCGCGCATCGCGTGGCGCGAGACGCGTTCGTCGCTGACCAAATTTTTGTTCGTCGTCCTGGCCGTGGCGGCGGGCGTGGGCGCGCTTTCCGGCGTCCGCGGATTCAGCGAGAGCTTCCACGCGACGCTGACCAGCGAAGCGCGAACGGTGATGGCCGGCGACCTTTCCGCGCGGCAGTTTCAAATGCCGACGGATTCGCAAGTCGCGGCGCTCGATGCGCTGGCGGATCGCGGCGTGGAACACACCTGGATCACGGAAACAGTTTCGATGGCCGAAGCGAAAGCGGGCGATGCGACGCCGGTGCTCGCCGCGCTGAAGGCCGTCGATCCGGCTCATTATCCTTATTACGGCGAGATGAAACTCGAACCGGAGATGCCGCTCCAGGAAGCGCTGAGGCCGGATACGGTGGTCGCGGGCGAGGATCTGCTGATCCGTCTGCATCTCAAACCCGGCGATACGGTGAAGGTCGGGACCCAGGATTTTCGAATCGCGGCGACGATCGTTTCCGAACCGGACCGGATGTCGGCGAGCCTCAACATCGGATTGCGGATGATGATGTCGCGCGAGGCGTTCGCGCGAACGGGCCTGATGCAGCTCGGAAGCCGCGCCTCGGAACGATACCTTTTCAAGCTGGAGCCGAACGCGCCGCCGGTCGAGGAAGTGCGGCGGACGTTACGGCGCATTTTGCCGGACGCGATGGTCATCGATTTCCGCCAGTCGAATCCGATCATCACCGATGGACTGGATCAGGCGACGACTTTCCTGAGCCTGATCAGCCTGATCGCGATGATCGTCGGCGCGATCGGGGTGGCGATGGCGATGCACGCGCACTTGCAGCAAAAAATGGACAACATCGCGGTGATGAAATCGATCGGGGCGACGTCGAACGAGATCATTCGCATTTACACGCTCCAAACATTGATGCTGGGAATGGTCGGGGGACTGGCGGGGGTCGCGGTGGGACGCGTCGTCGAGCAGGTGTTCCCGTTGCTCATCCAGAAATATTTCTCTGTGGCCGCGGCGCTGGGGTGGCACTTCGCGGCGGCGGGGCAGGGGATCGCGGTGGGGGTGCTGACGACGCTGCTGTTCACGCTGCCGCCGTTGCTCGCGATCCGGAGGATTCGTCCCGCGATGATCCTGCGGCGCAACATGCCGGAGGCGAAATTTCCGTGGCAGAAACGCCTGGTGGAGTTGCGCGCGGCGCTGGCGACCGGCGGATTTATTTTGATCGGCATCGGCGCGATCGCCGCATGGCTGGCCGGTTCGAGGCGGGTGGGCGCATATTTCGCCGGCGGATTGACGGGCAGCCTGATCGCGCTGGCCGCGGTAGCGTGGCTGATGCTGCGGCTGGTGCGGGCGCTGCTGCGCGGCTCGCCGTGGCGGATTCCGTCGCTGGTGCGCCAGGGCATGGCCAATCTGTACCGGCAGGGCAATCAGGCGCAGGCGATTCTGGTGGCCCTCGGGCTCGGCGTGATGTTCACGCTGACGGTTTACCTGGTGCAGGATTCGCTGGTGGCGCAGATTATCGACACGGCTCCGCCGGGCGCGCCGAACGTGTACCTGGTGGGCGTGACCGGGGCGCAGGTGGATGCGCTGAAAGGTTTGATCGCGCATCAGACGGGCGTGATGAGCCCGGCCGTGTTCGTTCCGCGCGTGGCGGCGCGCATTACGGCGGTGAATGGCGAGGAAGTGGCCGGACGCCGGCGCGGCGCGCTGACGGTGATGTTTGAAACCGATCATCCCGAGAATCTGCACGTGGTCGAAGGGGCGTGGTGGAAGCGCGACGCGCTTCAGCCGGACGCCGCGCCGGTGGTTTCGGTGAACCTCGAAACGGCCAAGCGGCTGGGCGTGAAACCGGGCGATTGGATCGAGGTGGAATCGGCCGGGCGGAACATTCGGGCGCGCGTGGTCGCGTTGCACGAATGGGACGAAAAACGTTTTATGCCGACCAGCGCGTATGTGTTCAATCCTCCCGCGCTCGCCGGATTGCCGGTGGCGTTCGACGGAGGAGTGCGCATCGAAAAATCGCAGGTGGCGGCGTTTCAGCGCGCCGCGTTTGAAAAATTTCCGACCGTAACGGTGGTCAACATCGCCGACGCTCTGGAAATCGTGCAACAGGTGATCGATCAGATCGCGCTGGTGATCCGGTTTCTGTCGGCGTTCGCGATTCTGGCAGGAGCCATCATTCTGGCGGCGAGCGTGGCGGGCACGCGTTTCCGGCGCATCCGCGAGGTGGTGATCCTGAAAACGCTGGGTGCGACGCGGCAACACGTAGCGCGAATTTTTTCGGTCGAATTTCTCACGCTGGGAGCGGTCGCCGGATTGATGGGCGGGATTCTGGCGACGATTTTTTCGAGCCTGGTGCTGAAGCGGCTGCTGAACGCGCATTTCGAGCTCGACCCGAAGGCGCTGGCCGGCGCGGTGGTGCTGACGGCGCTGCTGGCGAACGCGTCGGGATGGCTCGCAAGTTTCCGCATCCTTCGCCAGAAGCCGCTCGAAGTGCTGCGCGAAGAGTAATCGCGCGCCGCCGGGTCAGTTGCGGATACCGTCGCTGCTCACGGGCTCGACGGGATCCGGCGAAAGGATCCGCGCGCGCAGTTTCCGGTCGCGCTGCATGGCGCGGAGATAGACGGCTTCCTCGGGAGCGCGCTTGGCTCGAATCAGCGCGGGCGAAAGAGGCGGCATGGTTCCGAGTTTGCGCAGCTCGAAATGATCCCATTCGGGGCCGCCGCCGTAAATCAGAGCGGCGCGGGCGAGCTTGCGCAACGCCGCCTTCGAGGTGCGATATCCGGGATTGGACGCGATCCGCCGTTCTTCGCGCGCGAGGAGCGGTTCGATTTCCGCCGACGTTGTGCGGAAACCCTGCTTGCGATAGAACCAGAACGCGCCGGAGTCGATGGCTTCGTCGTTTTCGTGGCCGAGCTGATAGGGATCGACCGAGTAGCAGGTTACGCCCAGCTGCTCGCGAAACAGCTTCAACAATCGCGCGTAGAGCCACGCGGTTTCGCCCTCGCGAAAGGTGTAGTAGAGATTGAAGCCGACCTCCATCCGCTCAAACAGCGAAAGACCCTCGACGTAACCCATGGGCACGCCGTTCTTGAAATACATCCCGCAATGATAGGCGCGGAGCGGCAGGCGCGATTCGGGCGGAACGCCGAAAAAGAAAATGTCGACGCCGCGGCCAAGATCGGCGTAATAGACGTGGACGACGTCGGGATGCGTGAAACCCCACAGCTCGCGATAGCGGACGGCCGAGGTATCGATGATGAGGCCGACGATTTCGTGCGCGGGAGAAACTCGCTCGACGGGGATCCGGGGCGCGGCGAATTCCGCTTCGAGAGAGACATCGCGACGCGTCAGAAACGGGCCGTCGTGATAAAAAATGTCGCGCGGGATTCGCGTGAAGGAGCGCGCGGCGGAGGAATTGCCCAATTCCCAGCGCAAGGGGATTTCGAGCAGATCGTAAATCGGCGGCTCGATGCGATGCAGCAGCCAGCCTAGATCGCAGTCCGATGATTCAAACCAGCGCCGCCAGTCGACGTGCGGCTCGACGGTGGCGTCTTCGCCGGCGAGCGGCAGGAAGCGCGCGAGCTGCGGTCCCAGGCGATCGGCGTGCTCGTAACGGTCCCAATCGATGCGGATCGAATCGGCATGGCGAGTCGCGAGGCTGAGCGCGACTTCGTAACTGAAATTGGTCGAAAGGCCGGAGCCGGCGATGCCGGAGATTTCAGGATCTTCAAAGGGATCGCGATCGACCTGGGAGACCCGATCGGCGAAATGAAACAAGATTTCATCGGCGAGATCGGCCACGCGCGGACTTGCCGGATACGCGCGCAGATACAAAACGATTTCGTGAAAGCGGATCAGATCCTGCGGCGCGCGGATGCGCGCGCGGCGCAGTTGGTCGAGCAGTTTCGCGACCTCGCGCGCGGCATGGACGCCGAATCGGCCTTTCCAGGAGGCAAGTTGATCGAGCGCGCGCATCGCTTGAGTTTAAACCAGCGAGGTTAGACCAGATTCAGAGATGTTGCGCTCCGCCTTTACGAGTCTGTGCGAAAACGGCGATTTTTACCCCCGGCATGACTGCCGGGGCTTGTGGACGCGCTTCCCGTTCAACAAGATCGGCAAGCCCCGCCAGCGATGGCGGGGTTGAAGGGCGAGTTCTCACACAGACTCTTGCGGGCTGGACTTGCGTTTTTCGGGAAGCGGCCGCCGATGCTAACCTAGGAACATCCATGCCAATCACGACGAACGTGGCCGAACTTGCGGCTATCTGTAAGCGCATGCGGCGCGAGGTGATCGAAATGATCGCCGAGGCCAAGTCGGGCCATCCCGGCGGATCGCTCTCGGCGACCGAAATCGTCGTCACGCTGTATTACGCGGTGATGCGGCACGATCCGTCGAATCCGAAATGGAAGGATCGCGACCGGTTCATTCTTTCGAAGGGGCATTGCTGCCCGATTGTTTACGCCGTGATGGCGGAGTTCGGGTATTGCCCGAAGGATCAGCTCAAGACGTTGCGCAAGCTCGGATCGATTTACCAGGGCCATCCCGATGTGCGGTTCCTGCCGACGCTCGAAGCGTCGACCGGATCGCTCGGCGAGGGGTTGTCGGTGGCCCTGGGCATGGGGCTGGCGGCGAGGCTCGACCAGAGCCCGTCGCGGGTGTACGTGGTGCTCGGCGACGGCGAAATTCAGGAAGGGCAGGTCTGGGAAGCGGCGATGTTCGGCGGGAAATACGCGCTCGACAACGTCTGCGCGATCGTCGATTACAACGGCATCCAGCTCGACGGATTCGTGAAGGACATTATGGACCTGGAGCCGATCGAAGACAAGTGGCGGAGCTTCGGATGGCACACCATTCGCGTGAACGGCCACGACATCGCGGCGCTTGAAAAGGCGTTCGCCGAAGCTGCGGCCACCACCGACAAGCCGACCGTGATTCTGGCGCACACCATCAAAGGCAAGGGCGTGTCGTTCATGGAAAATAATCCGAAGTTTCACGGCACGGCGCCAACCGCGGAAGAAGCGGCGCAAGCCTTACAGGAGCTCGCATAATGCCGGCGAAAACGAAATACGAACTGAAACTCGGGCGGGCGACGCGCGAGGCTTTCGGCAAGGCGCTGGTGGAACTGGGAACGCAAAACCCGAATATCGTGGTGCTGGACGCGGATCTTTCCAAATCCACATACACGGCCGAATTCGGCAAGAAATTTCCCGATCGCTTTTTCGAATGCGGCATCGCCGAGGCGAACATGGTGGCGATCGGCTCGGGACTGTCTTCCTCCGGCAAAATTGCGTTCGTCTCCAGCTTCTCGGCCTTCGTGATGAACAAGGGATTCGAGCAGCTGCGCGTCACCGTGGCGTTTCCGGAAGTCAATCTGAAGGTCGTGGGGACGCACAGCGGCATTTCGATCGGCGAAGACGGGCCGTCGCAGATGAGCATAGAGGATATCAGCCTGGCCTGTTCGCTGGCCGGATTCACGGTGATTTGTCCGGCCGACGAAGTGGCGATGACCAAGCTGATGAAGCTGGCGGTGGAGCACACCGGACCCCTGTTCATTCGAGCGGGACGCGCCAAGGCTCCGATCGTGTATTCGGCCGATCAGGAATTCGCGATCGGCAAGGCCATCGAGCTGACCGAAGGTAACGACGTGACGCTGATCGCGACGGGTTTGCTGGTCGCGGAATCGATTCGCGCGGCGGAGACGCTTGAAGGGGAGGGAATTGCGGCGCGCGTGATCGATATGCACACCATCAAGCCGATCGATCGCGATGCGATCGCTCGCGCGGCGCGGGAAACCGGCGCGATCGTGGTTTCAGAGGAACACCTGATGGATTCCGGTCTGGGCGTGAGGGTGGCGCAGGTGGTGGGCGAAACCTATCCGGCTGTGATGGAATTTATCGGTATCGATAATCGCTACGCGGAATCGGGTCCGCCCGACGCGTTGCTCGATAAATATGGCCTTCGTGCCCGAAATATCGCCGACGCCGCCCGGCGCGCTTTGAAACGGAAACGCTGACGGCGCTATGCCGAAGCGCGGAAACGCAAGCGAAGCGGCCGGCAAGATCGAGCGGGCAGGGAAGACCCTGCACGATGAGATCGGGCCGTTGTTATCGGCCGCCGGCTTGCAACTTCAATTGATCCGGATGGATCATCCCGAAACGGCCGAGCAGGTGCGCGTCGTTACCGAGACGCTCGATCGCGCGATCGACTGCATCCGCGCGCTCAGCCAGGAGCTGGCGCCGCGGGATTTTTCGAAACCTACGCGGGCCTACCGCCGAAAAGGTACAATAGCTTAAACTCGTATGCCCTATGATGTGCTTCTCGTCGATGATCACAAGATCATGCGCGACGGCATTCGGGCGATCCTGAGCCGCGGCGAGGAATTTCGCGTGGTGGGCGAAGCCGAAACCGGTCCCGATGCCGTGCAGTTCGTGAAGCGTGCGCGGCCCGATCTGGTGCTGATGGATATCGGTCTGCCCGGATTGAGCGGCGTCGAAACCACGGCGGAAATTCTGCGCTATCACCCCGACTGCCGGGTGGTGATCCTGTCGATGTATGACGACGAGAATTCGGTGTTGAGCGCGATCCGCTCCGGCGCGCGGGCGTTCATCCTGAAAAAGGCCTCGGATGCGGATCTTCTGGATGCGCTGCGGATGGTGGTGCGCGGCGGCGCGTACCTGAGCCCGCAGGTTTCCGATCGTCTGCTGTCGCGGATTCAAAAAGGCGACCTGGAAACGCGTCCCGTGCCGCCGGTGCTGGAGGTGCTTTCGCCGCGCGAGCTGCAGGTGCTGCGCATGGTGGCCGAAGGGAAGACCAGCAAGGAAATCGCGGTGACGCTGGATCTGCAGGAGCAGACCGTGCGGAGCTACCGCAAAACGATGATGAAGAAACTCGGGGTGAACAACGTCGCCGGCCTGACGCAGCTTGCGCTTTCCACCGGCTTGACGCAATTGCACGCGCGGTCCGGCGAATGACGCAGATTCCTCTGCTGCGCGAGACGCCGTGGGGACTGATGAGCGTCGCCGACGCGCATGTGCACTTCTTCTCGCACCGGTTCTTCGAATCGCTGGCCGCGCAGACAGCCGGATGGAGCTTGCAGGAAATCGCCGCGAAGTTGGGCGCGAGTCTGCCACCCGAGCAGCCGGAAGCGCTGGCCGCGGCCTGGATCCAGGAATTGGACCGTCACGGCGTGGCCAGGGCGTCGCTGATCGCGAGCGTTCCGGGCGATGAGGCGTCGGTCGAAGCGGCCGTGCGCGCGCATCCCCATCGATTCTTCGCGTACGCGATGGCGAATCCGCGAACCTGGGACGCGGCCAGATTTTCATCGATTCACGCGGTGTGCCTGTTTCCGGCCATGCACGCCTACTCCCTGCACGAAGATTTCGTCCGGCCGGTGTTCGAATGGGCCGAACAAAATCGCCGCGCCGTGTTTGTGCATTCGGCGTGCTGAGCGTGGGCGTGCGAGCCAAGCTGGGCCTTCCTTCGCCGTTCGATATGCGGTTCTCGAATCCCGTCGATTTGCATTCGCTCGCGCTGCGCTATCCGTCGGTGCCGGTGGTGGTGCCGCATTTCGGAGCCGGGTATTTTCGGGAAGCGCTGATGGTCGCCGATCTGTGTCCCAACGTGTACCTGGATACGTCGAGCACCAATTCCTGGACGCGGTATCTGGATGCGCGGCTCCGCCTGCGCGACGTGTTTCGCCGCGCGATGGAAGTCGCGGGTCCGCGGCGGTTGCTGTTCGGCACGGATTCCTCGCTCGGCGGATGGCGGAGCCAGATATTCGAGGAGCAGGCTCGCGCGTTGTACGAGATCGACGTGAAAGAGCCGGACGCGCGCGCCGTGTTCGGAGAAAATCTCACGAGAATTCTGACCCGCTGAGACGACCACTAAGATGTGCGGCTTCGTTTTTCCTGGGCGCGGAAAGCGCCGTTCAACTGTCCCGTGAAACCCGCGCCGCGGACCGCGGTGCTGATGCCGGGGTTCCGGTCGCGATCGCCGGTTCGAGTCTTCGAAGAGGGATGGGGGGCGCGCGCGGAAACATTTGCGCCGGAATCGGTCGCCGCGACCCTTGCGCAACTGGACGCGCTTGCCTCCGCGAAACTTTCGCTCACCCATTCCATCATTGTTCTCGAGCGGATGGGCGAGCCGCGCATCACCGATGCGGATCGCAAGCGATTATGGAATGCGTTCGAGGTGCCGCTGTTCGAGCAGATCATCGGCGTCGAGGATGACTGCTGCGAATTGCTCGCCTTCGAATGCGAGGCGCATGACGGTCTGCATGTCGCATCGGCGAAGCTCCGGGTGGCGCGGGAGGAGATCGACGCGTCGGTTTGCGGATGCGGACGAAGCTTGCCGCGGCTGATGTCGGAGGCGCGCCGGATCGCGGCCTACGCGCGCTGAATCGAGCTATCATAGCCAGTAAGCGCGCGAACGTGGCGGAACTGGCAGACGCACTGGATTTAGGTTCCAGCGGCCGCAAGGCCATGGGAGTTCGACCCTCCCCGTTCGCACCATAGAAAACAAAAGGCTGGTCTTGGTGTTCTCGGTTGGCCAAAACTGCATCGTCTCAGGCTGGTAGCAAATTACGAGAGTATACAAATCGACTCAGGTGTGAGTTCCGCTGACGTGCATCGTGACCGTCACCGTCTGTGAATCCAGGCCATTCGGGTCAATCACGGCACGCCGCTCCACAGATACGCTTTACATGATACGCGCTTCGTAGTATGCTG
>DATHCE010000298.1:0-2148 GCA_035319685.1 Bryobacteraceae bacterium
CTCGCCGTCGCCGTCCAATCGCATCCCGTTCGAGCAGCAGCGCCAGGCGATGAACGCCGCCACCCAGCGCAGCTTCGGCAGCGGATCGGCGTTGAGCAATAATTCGACCGGTGGATGGCGCAGCGCTGCTACGCCCGCATCGCGGAGCGCGGCGCCCAATTCCAGCAATCGTGCAGGCAATGGTCCCGATAATGGCGGCGGATGGCAGCGCTTCGATCCATCGACGCGCAACGCTGCGCCCGAAAGCCGTTCGGGCTACGCGGGGCCTTCCGGATCTTCGCGGCCGCAGGGATCTGCGGGATATGCGGGGCCGCGCAGTCCGCAGTCGGTGCGCATCAGCCCGCAGATCGTGCAGCCGCGCAGCGGATCGAGTTCGCGGAGCGCCTCGGGTGGACGGTCCAGTGGCGCATCGCGGGGCGGCGGAGGCCACTCGAGTGGCGGGCGCCGCTAAAAAGTTCTGATCTTCTTCCCTCGTGAGGCCCGGTGGGCGAAAGCTCCACCGGGCCCTTTTTTCTGCGACGATGGTCACAATGATTCCGGCGCTCGTGGTCATCGACGTCCAGAAAGCCATCGACCATCCGAAATGGCGTCAGCACGGCGAGCGCAACAACCCGGATGCCGAGCGGAAAATCGCCCGGCTGCTTGAAACCTGGCGCCAACGCCAGTGGCCGGTTTATCACATCCGGCATGACTCGACCAAGCCGGATTCGCCCTATCGTCCCGGCCAGCCCGGCCACGAATTCAAACCCGAGTCCGCGCCGTCGCCGGGCGAAACGGTGATCGGCAAACAGTCGAACAGTGCCTTTATCGGTACGAATTTGGAAGCGGAGCTTCGCGCGGCGAATCACTTGAAGCTCGCGGTCTGCGGAGTGATCACCAACAACAGCGTGGAAGCTACGGTCCGGATGGCGGGCAATCTCGGTTTTGAAACCTACCTGGTCGAAGACGCCTGCTTCACGTTCGCCAAGCCGCGTTGGCCCGCCGACGAAGTGCACGCGATGTCGCTCGACAATCTGGAAGGGGAATATTGCCGCGTCATCCGGACGGACGACGCGATCGCCTGGGGAAGTGATCAACCAGAGGAGTTATCAATGAGCCGGGCGATCCATGAGCCGAGTGATCCATGAGCCGGGTGATCCATGAGCCGGGTGACCCATGAGCGAAGCGATCCATCAGCGAGGTGATCCATGACTATTTCAAAGACCGGTTTTGTAATCGCGTGTGCGGCGCTCGTCGCATTCGCATGCGCGGCGTTTTCCGACGAGCCCTATCCGCATGCGTTCCCGCGCGCGGGAACCGTCCAGCTTCTCGACAATGAGCGCGTCACCGTTTGGGAGGTCAACTGGCTCAAAAACGTGATGCAGCCGGTGCACCGTCATCGCTACGACATGGCCGGCGTGTACCTGAGGTTCGGCCAGATCACCGTCACCGGCCCGAACGAGCCTGTGCCCGCCAATCCGAAGCCGGGACCCGTCTTCGAAGTTCCGCGGCCGTATTACCAACCCAAGGGCATAACCCATCGCGAGGTCGCCTTTGGTGGCCCCGGCGATCCGGAGCGGCTGGCGATCATGTGCGATCTCAAGGACTTCACGCCGCCGCCGTTCGAGGTTCCGCCGGGAATGAGAACCTCGTTTCCGAGAGAGGGCGCCAAAGACGTGCTCGACAACGCGCGGGTCATCGAATGGGACTACACCTGGAAAACGCACGTGCCCGTAGCCATGCACGTTCACGACAAGGATTCGATCGAGGTCTTCTTTGAAGGCGGAACCATCCGAACCCGGATGGCCGATGGACGGGAGGAAACCAAAACAGTAGCGTTCAAGGACGCCCGCTTCATTCCCAGGGGCCAGAAGGACACGGAAGAGGCAATCGCCGGATCGCCGCGGGCCATCATCATCGAGCTCCGATGACAAAGCTGTAAAAGTGCCGATAACGTATATTATGTAAAATAGGGTGGTAGTGGGTCAGTTTGAAATTTGCCCCTCTTGACCTTGGCGCTAAGCTTGCCGTAGCGTGGGGTCATGGCAAGCAAACGCCCCCGCGATCCGATCCAACTGGCGCATGATGTGTTCCTGGAGTCCATCGGCGAGAAGCCAAAAACGGAGCCGCCCGCGCTGAAGCGCAAAGACCCTGCCGCCGATTCCCTGG
>DATHCE010000299.1:0-2921 GCA_035319685.1 Bryobacteraceae bacterium
TCCGGGCAGTGGTCGCATAGGATACGCTTGGGGCACGTGGGTTTCCAGCAAGCGACTTCGCGAAGCTGCGCATAGAAGAGCCGCGTGAGATGATGTTCGGTCTTCCCACGTAACAGGAGCAGGTCGCCCGCGCCCAGCTCCTGGCGAAGAAACTGCGCTGCGTCGTGCAACTTATCGAACTGGCACAGTCTGTTGCCCGGAAGGCCGGCAGCCAGCGCTGCGTTCCCGGCTCTCTTTGTGTCGTCTCTCGCTCCGATGAGCACGAGCAAATCCACGACCCCCGCCGCATCCACCGCGATTCGCCGTATGCGCCGGTCCCAACTCTCAGGACTGTCGCTCACGGTTGTGACTACCAGGATCTTGCGCTTGGCCCGGGCGGTCTTGAGCGCTTCGAACGCGGCGCTATAGGTATCGAGAGAGCCGTTGAATTCATCGCGCAGGATCACGGCGCCGGAGGGGAGGATCTGCGGATCCATTCGCCCGGCGGTCGGCGGGATCCGAGAGATTTGCGCGGCGATCTGCTTCAGCGGCATACCGCATTCGAGCGCGACGTTGATGGCGGCGAGAAGCGCCGGCGCCCAATGCATCCCTACCAATTGGCTCTGCACCTGCGCGCCCTCGCCGGTGCCCTTGCCGGACTTGCATGTAACGAAAAGTGACAGGCGTTCCGGCCAACGGCCGCCGACGTTGCTCGCGTGGAGGCCGGCTCGATCGTCGCAGCCAAAGCGATTCACCCGGATGCCTCGACCCGGCTCCATCGCGGCGACGCGCGGATCGTCGAGGTTGAGGATCGCGACGCCTCCTTTCCGTATAAATTTCAGAAGCGTCGCTTTCTCCGCCGCGGTGTCTTCGAGCGTAGGGAATTTGTGGGTGTGGGTTCGAGCCACGGAGAGGATTACGGCAATATCGGGCGCAACCAATCGGGCGCTGCGTCTGAGCTGTCCCGGACCTCCCGTGGCGACTTCGAACACGGCGAAGCGGTGCCAGGGGCGCACGCGGACCAAGGTCCGGGCGATTTCATCGGTCGTATTCTCGGTTGCGAAATTGGAAAACGTGGCGGCCGGGAAGCCGCTGAGGATGGCCGCGACCAGGTCTTTTGTGGTCGTCTTGCCCACACTGCCGGTGATCGCAATGAAGCGAGTGCGGAACATCAGCCGCCGCCATAGGTATGCCAGCATCAGCAGAACCCGGCGTTTGGCGACGTTGACGATGTTGCCAAGCGGCGTGGCCATTTCCTTCACGAAACTCCGGGGGCAACGCTTCAAAGCCGTGAATGCGCGTCTTGTTGCTCGAAGCGCTTAGCTCTGTGCCCGGTCAGTTGGGTAACCTCCGCCGGCTCACACGGTACTGAAGACATGCGAAACCTGACGGCGGACCTTCGCTTTGCATTGCGTACGTTCCGAAAATCTCCGGTTTTCGTCGTGGTTGCCCTGCTTTCGCTCGCATTGGGGATCGGCGCGAACACTGCAATCTTCACTTTAGTCGATCAGCTCATGCTGCGATTGCTGCCGGTGAAAAATCCGGAGCAACTGGTGACCCTGTGGGGGCGAGGCGACCACTACGGCGGAAACAACGGCAGGTACAAAATTTCCTACCCGATGTATCTCGATTTCCGCGATAAAAACCAGGTCTTCGACGGAATGTGCGGCAGTTGGGACACCTCCCTCAACCTGAGCTTCGACGGACGGACGGAGCGCATCGCCGGCCAGCTCGTCACCGGGACCTATTTCCCGGTGCTCGGCGTCGGCGCCGCGCTCGGGCGGATTTTTACCCCCGATGATGACAAGATCAAAGGCGGCCATCCCGAGGTCGTGCTGAGCTACCGCTATTGGATCACGCGATTCGCCGGCGATCCCGGCGTGATCGGGAAAAAGCTTGTGGTGAACGGCTATCCGATGACGGTCATCGGCGTCAGCCAGGCCGGATTTGACGGCACCGATCCGGCCGACTCGCCACAAATCCGCGTGCCGATCCTGATGGAGGAGGCGATCGACCCGGAAAACGACAATCTGGAAAACCGGCGCTTCCGATGGGTGAACGTTTTCGGCCGCTTGAAGCCGGGCGAGACGATGGAGCAGGCCAGGGCCGGCCTTCAGCCGCTGTTTCACCAGATCATTGAGTGGGAGGTTCTGCAACAGCCCTTCGCGCGCACGGCTCCGATCACGCGCGAAAAATTTCTGCGAATGTGGATCGACCTTCTGCCGGCGTCGAAAGGGCGATCGCAACTGCGCGAACAATTTTCTTCCCCGCTGCTGGTGCTGATGGCGATCGTCGGGCTGGTGCTGCTGATCGCCTGCGCCAACGTCGCCAATCTGCAGATCGCGCGCGCCGCAGCGCGGCAAAAAGAAATCGCGGTGAAGCTGGCCTTGGGAGCGGGCCGGCAAAGAATCATCTCTCAATTGCTGATCGAAAGCCTGATGCTTTCCATTGCCGGAGGTGTCGCCGGACTTGCCATCGCCGTGTGGATCGACCGCGCATTGGTCAGCTTTCTGCCGGTCGAAAATATTCCTCTCGCCATCTCCACCCGTCCCGATTGGCGCATTCTCGCGTTCAGCTTGGGAATTTCGCTGATCGCGGGAATCATCTTCGGACTGGTCCCGGCTCTCGAATGCACGCGTCCCGACCTGGCGCCCACTTTGAAGGATGAGGTCGGGTCCATCGCCGGAGGAAGCTCGGTCGGATTGCGGAAAACGCTGGTCGCCGCGCAAGTGAGTCTGTCGTTGCTGCTGCTGATCGGCGCGGGCCTGTTCATTCGAAGCCTCCAGAACCTGAAGGATCTCGATCCCGGATTTCGCACCAAGAATCTGGTCACCTTTGCCGTCGATGCCAGCTCCAACGGATATCCGAAAGAGCGCACGAGGCAATTCTACCGGCAGTTGAAGGACAGCCTGGATGCGGTTCCAGGTGTGGAATCGTCGAGC
>DATHCE010000300.1:0-7012 GCA_035319685.1 Bryobacteraceae bacterium
GGCGACGGGCTCGACGGCTCCGGTCGGGAAAACGTCGTCGTAATTGTTGACCACGGCGCGCGATCGCGCCGGGATTTTGAGAATCGCCTGTTCACGAAGGCCGCTCAAAATCGCGAAATACGGATGCCATCCGATTCCGACGGGTACCTCACTCTGGCCGGTGTTTTTGGCGACGACGATGAAACCGAACGAATCGCGCTTGAGCGTCGCGGTGATGGTCAGATCGAGTTTTCCGGGCCAGGGAGCCGGAGCGGCGAGGTTGCGGGTGACGCTCGCCTGATCGAGGCCGGAACGAAGGTCGATGTGGCCGGCGCCGCTTGAAAAAATCAATCCGTGCATGGCGTGGGGCTCGGCGCCGGGATTTTTCCCTTTCCAGTTCGCGGGCAATGAAACATTGTTGCCTTCAATTGTTGTTTCGATCGATTTTCCATCGGAGGAAAGCTTGCCGCGAATGCGATTGGCGAAGGGGGCGAGAATCGCACCTCCGAAACTGAACGCCGCGTTGGGATCGGCGGCGAGCTTCTGCCGGGCTTCGTCGAGCGACGGCGAGGCGAGCAGATCCACCATGCCTTTCTCGGGCAGATAGGCGCGGATCTGAAAAATATTCATCCCGGCTCCAGGAAGAATTTCGACGCTGAGGATCTGCGGAAGGGCGGCATCGAGCGAGGGAAGCTGGCTCAGCGTGACGACTTTGCGCCCGCCGATTTCGGGACCGGCCTGTTTAGCGGTCAGGCCGGGGATGGGCGATTGCCTGGGCCCGCGGGAGCAGGCGACGAGCATCGCCGCAAGGAGCAGGCAGGTCGAGGATCTTTTCATTCCAGTAATTCCGGGCATGCGTTGGCGGAAGCTAGTGGGAGTCGAACCCACCTGCGGCACGCGAGTGCCCCACGCTGGTTTTGAAGACCAGGCCCGGCACCGACCAAGACTAGCTTCCGCATGCGATTCTAACAGGTCTCCCATGATGAAAGAGCGCGCGGAGCGCCGTATGGCGTATGGTATTCTGATCTGGCGCTAAAGAATGCCGCGGATTTCACTGCCCCGCATCTGCATAGCCCTCGGATTTACGGATACTGAAACTCTGCTTGCGCATGCGCGCAAGGAATACGACGCGGGCGAGCGGTTCTTCGAAGTGCGGCTCGATTATCTGGATCCGCCCGAACTGGGCGTGGGAATCGTTCGAAAATTTCTGGCGCGCCACGCCGATTGCACGATTCTCGCGACGTGCCGGCGCCATCAGAACCACGGACGATTCAACGGCAGCATTGAAGAACAGTTGCGGATTCTCGAAGCGGCCATTGCGGCGGGGGCGAAGGCCATCGACATCGAAATCGAGAGCGCGGAAAATTGTAGCGAGCGCATGCAGAGCTTGCGCGGCCGCGCATACGTGCTGATTTCCTACCACAACTACAGCGGGACTCCGCCGCTGGAGCCGCTGCTGCGGCGCATGTCGCGCCTGGCGGCGGACGGATACAAGATCGTCACGACGGCGCGCAAGCCATCGGACAATGCGCGCGTGCTGACGCTGGCGCGATCGTACGCGAAAATGCCGATGGTGCTGCTGGCGATGGGGGAAACGGGGTTTCCGACGCGGGTGTTGTCGACGGCGCTGGGAGGATTGTATACCTACGCGGCGCCGACCACGGCGGAGGGAACCGCATCGGGCCAGGTTTGCGCGCGGCAGCTTCGCCATCTGTATCGAGTGGAAAAGTTCACGCGCGACGCGAAGATCTATGGTGTGATCGCCGATCCCGTCCGGCACTCGATTTCTCCGGCGGTACACAATCGCGCGTTTCAAGCGCGGCGGCTGGACGCGGTGTATCTGCCGTTCCTGGTGAAGCCGACGCAGCTCAAAGATTTTCTGATCCTTGCCGACAAATTGCCGCTCGCCGGATTCAGCGTGACGATTCCGCATAAGCAGCGGATTTTGCGCTATCTGGACATCATCGATCCGGTGGCGCGGCGCATCGGCGCGGTGAACACGGTGTGGCGCAGAGGCGGAAAATGGCGCGGCACGAACACGGACGTGGATGGCGTCATCGTCCCGCTGCAACGAAAACTGCGGTTGAGCAAGGCTTCGGTGCTGGTGGTGGGCAACGGGGGCGCGGCGCGCGGCGCGGCCTACGCGCTGAAGGATGCGGGCGCGAAATTGTCGATCACGGGACGGAATCTGGATCGGGTGCGCGCGCTCGCCAAAGCGTGCGGGGCGGAGGCGCTGTCGCGCGAACAGGCGCGGACAGGCATGTTCGATGCGCTGATTCACGCGACGCCGCTGGGGATGCATCCGAAGACGAATGAGTCGTTTTTTGACGAAAAAATTCCCGCCAAGATCGTGTTCGACATGGTCTATAATCCGCTCGAAACGCTGCTGGCACGGATGGCCAAGGATCAGGGCGCGATGGTGATTCCGGGACTCGAAATGTTTCTGGAACAGGCGGTGAGGCAGTTTGAAATCTGGACCGGCGAGAACGCGCCGCGTTCGGTGATGGAAAAAGCGGCGATGGAAGCGCTCACGCCCGCGAGCGTCACGGTGTCCGGGTGGTAGCGCGAACGCGATAGAATTCTGGAAGTGACTCGACGCACACTTGCGCGATTGCTGGCTTCGTCCGCGGCAGCTCCGGCGGCGCTGGTCTCGCAAATCTCCGAGCCGCAAATCTCCCAGCCGCAAACCTCCGGGCCGCAAACCGCGCCGGGTTCCGGTGACGATCAGAAAATCGTGGCGGGCGAGATGCGCGCGAGGGCGGGCGAGCTCGATAAGGTGAAATTGCCGATGGCGACGGAGCCGGCGTTCCACTTTAAGGCCTGAGCGATGCCGGCCACCGTTCCAGACGACGTTTTTTTCCTCAGCATCAGCGAGCTTACCGCGAAATTGCGCGCGAAGGAATTTTCCGCGGTGGAATTGACGCGGGCGTTTTGCGATCGTCTGGACCGAATCGGGCCGCGCTACAACGCGGTGGCTCTTTCGATGCGGGAACAGGCGCTGCGCCAGGCAAAACAAGCCGACGGCGATTTGAAACGTGAGCGGTACCGCGCGATGCAAGGCATTCCTTACGGGGCGAAGGATCTGCTGGCGGTGCGCAAGCAGCCGACCACGTGGGGCGCGCGGCCGTACGCGGGGCAGGTGTTCGACCAAGACGCTGCGGTGATCCAGAAACTCGACAAAGCGGGCGCGATTCTGATCGCGAAACTGGCGATGGTGGAGCTGGCCGGCGGACCGACGTATCGCTTCGCATCGGCGTCGCTGACCGGACCCGGATTGAATCCGTGGGATCGCACGCGATGGAGCGGAGGGTCGTCGAGCGGGTCAGCGATCGCGACAGCGGCGGGATTGGTGACGTTCGCGCTGGGTTCGGAAACGTCGGGATCGATCCTGACGCCGAGCGCTTTCTGCGGCGTCACGGGATTGCGGCCAACGTACGGGCTGGTGAGCCGGCGCGGGGCGATGGCGCTCGCCTGGACGCTCGACAAGATCGGCCCGCTGTGCCGGTCGGCGGAAGATTGCGGGCTGGTGTTGCAGTCGATCGCGGGCGGCGACAAGGAGGATCCGGGGTCGGCAGGGCGCGGATTCTCCTACGGTCCGGAGTATGCGCGCAAGCCGGCGGAGCTGACCATCGGATATGCGCCGGCGGATTTCGCGGAATGGGCGGAGCCCGCGGCGCGCGCGAATTTTTACGCCGCGCTTGAAGTGGTGAAGTCGCTGGGCGCGCGGATGAAGGAAATCGAGATTCCGGATTTTCCGTACAGCGCGATGGTGGCGACAATTATCAGCGGCGAAGCGGGATCGATTTTCGAGGAGCTGATCCGCAGCGGGCGCGTGAACCAGCTGGCGGACCAGCGGCAGATCGCGGCGTTGAAGGAATCGCTGAATCTGCCGGCGCCGGAATATCTGAAGGCGATGCGCATCCGGAGCCTGGCGCAGCGCGCGTTCCGCGATTTGTTCATCGATTACGACGTGCTGCTGACGCCGACGCGGCTGGGGCCGGCCAACCAGGTGAGCGAACCGCTCGATCGCACTCCGGAAGGTCCGCAACCGAAGTCGCGGGGGTTGAGCGGGCTGATCGCGGCGGGGAATCTCGCCGGGCTGCCGGCGATCTCATTGCCGTGCGGATTCGCGGAGAATCTGCCGGTCGGGATTTCGCTGGTGGGCGCGCCGTTCACGGAAAATCAACTGCTCGCCTTGGGAAAATTGTTTCAAGAGCGGACGGACTGGCATCGGAGACGGCCGCCGGTCGCGGCTTAAGATCCCGAAAGAAAGAATCGCAACATGCTCGAGCCGGCGACGCCGGTGAGGGCGGGGACGAATGCCGGGGCGGGTCCGCTACGGCGCAGCTCGCCGTGAATGGCGTGGCCGCCGAGATACAGAAAACTGCCTCCGGCGATGGCCAGGACGACGTGAATCGCGGCGGCGTTGAAATAGGGCGCGAGGACGGTTTCGAGTCCGCCGCCGGCGAGCGTGGCCGACTCCGCGGCCGCGCACCAGGCGATGGCGCCGAGGCGCGAGGACATCGACGCGCGAGCGATGACGCCCAGTGCGATTCCTTCGGGCAATTTGTGAAAGGCGATGCCGGTGAGGAACGCGGCGCCGAATCCGGCGACGGAATGCGCGGCCGTGGCGGTCCATCCGTCCATCGCGCTGTGCACGGCCGCGGCGATCAGTAGCGGAGCGGCGAAGCCGTGCAGAGGCGTCTCGCAATTTTCATGATGATGGGTGTGCGAGCAGGCGGGGCAGACCGCATAAACGAAACGGTCGATGAACCACAACAGCGCGAATCCCGCGGCGATGCAGGCGAGGGCGCCGGGCCATCGGAAAAATTCGGCCATCTCCGGCAGGACCCAGAAGAGCGCTACGCCAATGAGCACGCCCCCGCCAAAAGGAACCATGCGCCGCGAAAGCGCGTGCACGGATTCGAGCAACACGCCGAACACCGCGCCCAGGACCGCGACGAGGGTAATCGCCAACAGGAGAGAAAACACGGCCAGTCCGAGTATACAATGTGAAGTTACATGAATACCCCGGAAACCACCCGAAGATCTTTTTACGTTGTCATGATCCAGGCGCTGGGAGCGATGATTGGCGTCGCGCTGGCGATTCCCGCGGCCGTCTATCTGCTGTTCCGGCCCAAAGCGCAGAAGGAGGCGCAATGGGTGCAGGCGGCGGATCTCGCGCAGTTGCAGATCCAGAAGCCGGAGGAGGTGGTGTTCCGCAGAACGCGCGTCGACGGCTGGCGCACCTTGAACGAGAAAACCACGGCGTGGGTGGTGAAGATGGACGATCAGAACGTGGTGGTGTATGCGCCCAACTGCACGCACCTCGGCTGCGCGTACCACTGGGATGAGCAGCAGAAATATTTTCTGTGCCCGTGCCACACCTCGGAGTTTTCCATCGACGGGAAGGTGATCACCGGGCCCGCGCCCCGTCCGCTCGACCGATATGTGTCGCGTGTCGACAACGGAAAACTGTTCATCGGACCGACGGTCGAGAAATCGGTATAGACACCTTATAAGAACATGCTGCGCAACATTCTGAACTGGCTGGAAGACCGGACCGGCATCGAGTCGGCCGTGAAGCATTTCCTGTACGAAGACATTCCCGATTCCTCGGGCTGGCACCAGGTGCTGGGCAGCGTGGCGATGTTTGCGTTCCTGACGCAGGTGGTCACCGGAATCCTGCTGGCGTTCAACTACGCGCCCACGCCCGGCGACGCTTATGACAGCCTGCGCTATATCGTCACGCAGTTGACCGGCGGGAACCTGATCCGCGGCCTGCATCATTGGGGTGCGAGCCTGATGATCATCGTCGTGGTGCTGCACATGATCCAGGTCTTCGTCTGGGGCGCTTATAAAAAGCCGCGCGAAGCGACCTGGCTGCTCGGATGCATTCTATTACTGATGACGCTGGCGTTCGGGCTCACGGGGTATCTTCTGCCGTGGGACAACCGGGCGTACTGGGGCACGATGGTAACCACGCAGATCGCATCGCAGGCTCCGGGCGCGGGTCCGTATATATTGCGATTGCTCGGAAGCGAAGGCGGCTCGATCGGGGTGGTGACGTTCGCGCGATTCTATGCGGTTCACGTGCTGCTGCTGCCGCCGGTGGTGATGCTACTGATCCTGATCCACGTGATTCTGGTGCGGCGTCACGGCGTGGCTCCGGCGGCCGACGATTCGAGGCCGAAGAAGAAGTTTTATCCCGAACAGGTGTTCAAGGATACGGTCGCGACGTTTGTGTGGTTCGTGGTGCTGATCGGGATGGCGATTTTCGCGCGCGTGCCGCTGGGCCACGTGGCCGATCCGACCGACACCAGCTTCATTCCGCGGCCGGAGTGGTATTTTCTGTTCCTGTTCCAGATGCTGAAGCTGTTTCAAGGGCCGCTCGAGATCGTCGGCAGCCTGGTGATCCCGACGCTGGCGATCCTGTTCCTGTTCCTGGTGCCGTTCATCGATCGCGCCAAGGCGCTTCGGATCCGCCAACGCACGGGTGCGATCGCGCTGGTGACGTTGGGCGCGATCGGATGGAGCGGCCTGACGGCGCGCGCGGTCGCGACCACTCCGCCGAGCAACGAATCCGCTGAGGAAGGCTTGCAGCAGATTGAACCGTGGCAGCAGATCCCGGCCGATCAGCTCGCGGCGATCGGCTTTTTCCGCAAGGATAATTGCGCGAGCTGCCATGTTCTCGGCCGATCCGGCGCCGCGCCCGATCTTCTCGCCACCCCCTCGCAGAGACCGGTGGAATGGTTGACCGCGCATATTCAGCAGCCGGCTCCGAACACGGCCGCGACAACGTTGAGCGGCCGGCAGGTGCGGACGCTGATCGCTTTCGTCACCAAACGCGACGACAAAGGCGCGGAGGCATGGCAGAACGCTCCGCAGGACGCCGTGGAAGGCGCGATGGTTTACGAGCAGAGCCAGTGCGGGATGTGCCACGAGCTGAACGGCGTGGGGCAGAAACTCGGCCCGCCGTTAAACGGCGTGGGCGGACGGCGCACGCGCGAATGGCTGGAGGGCCACTTCGCCG
>DATHCE010000301.1:0-5228 GCA_035319685.1 Bryobacteraceae bacterium
ACTGCTCGCGATCATTCGAAAAAACGGTGGGCTCGACCACGCACCCGCCGAGAATCACAATCTCTTTCGGCCCCGCATCAATCACCGGAGGCGCCCCCGGCCGCCGCCAGGCTTCATCGGCAACCCCCGCAAACAAAATCGCCAGGAAAATGCAGACGAGCCTCAAACCCGGAGTCCGGGCCGCCGCAGCCAGTCCGAGAAACGCCGCAATCGGCCAGATCGATTCAGAGAGCGTAAATCCAAACAACCGCCCCATGAGAATCCCCGCAGCAAACGCGGCCACCGGCCCAATCAAAGGATCCCGCACGTAAAATTAGTCGCGCGATGCACGTAAAAATCTCCGGCGCAAACGGCGATAATGAGGTATGCAAATCGAGCTCGAGCCCGAGCAGCAGCGTGTGATCGACCTGGCGATTCAGTCCGGCGCATTCCACGACTCGAAGGAAGTCATCGCCACCGCGCTCGCCATGCTGGCCGAGGACATTGAGGACGGCGCCGTCTCCGAAGCGCGAATCGACGAGCCGCGCTTCACGTTAGCCGAGGTAGAAGCGGAATTGCGCGCACTCGGCAAATTGGAGTGACGGCATACTCAATTACCTTCGCTGCCTCTGCCAAAAAGGAGCTGAAGGATCTAGAGCCCAACGCAACCGGTCGGGTGCTCCCCAAAATCCGCGAACTGTCCGGAAACCCGCGCCCCACCGGCTGCAGGAAGCTCCATGGCTACAAAGACCGCTGGCGGATTCGTGTAGGAAACTACCGCGTCGTCTATTCGATCGACGATGAACAAAGAATCGTGGACATCACGCGGATCGCACACCGTAAGGACGCGTACGAATAATTCCCGCTGCCTTGGTATTTCAGGCCGGACCTCACCACCGAAGTAAGCGGCGGCAGGCCCTTCACAAGCCGGACTTCCCGGAAGAGAGAGTCAAAGAGAAGGAGGCCGCCGCTGGAATCATCGCCTCCTGATCATCGAACCAGCGGCCCTCAAACGATTCCCAGCGGAAAGGAGGGGTGGCCCGCCGTCTCGTCAAACCATCTCCAGCCGCTTCAACTTCATCCGGTCCGCTCGCACGTGAGCCAAATCGTACTGTGCCTGTTGCACCAGCCAGCTCTCGGCGCTCCCGCCGAACACCTTCGACAGCCTCACAGCCATCTCGGGCGATATGCCCCGCTTCCCGTTCACCAGCTCCGATAACGTGGTGCGCGTCACTCCCAGGGCGGCGGCGGCATCCGTGATGCTCAAGCCCAACGGCTCAATGCACTGGCGCAGTACAAAGCCTCCGGGGTGCGGGGGGTTTTTCATGGGCATGGTTTTGAGTCTCCTTTTCAGTGGTAATCCACATAATCGACGTCGAATGCGTCCGGGTCGACAAAACGAAAAATCACCCGCCAATTTGCGCGAACCGATACAGCCCAAAAGCCCTTTAGCTCGCCCCTGAGCGGATGAAGCCGGAATCCGGGCAGGTCCATATCCGCCGCGGTCCGGGCCGCGTCTAGGCGCGCAAGAATATCGCGCAGCTTCGCAGCATGCTCAGCCATCACACCGCGCGGATCATCGTCCTCGTGAAGGCGTTTCAATCCCCGGTGGCGGATCGAGCGGATCATTCCGGTCCGTAATGCGTAATGTAACGCACGTCAAAAGCCATCTTAGCGCAAAGAATCGCACACGTTCCCGCCGCACCGAAAAATTCTTTCTCGCCCCAAATCACCCACTTCCCGCTTTCGTCGAACCCCATCCCCGCGCAGTCTCCCTTATCTTTAAGCCGAGGAGATCGATCGCTCCTCCGTCAGAGTGGTTGGTCCCACCGAGCGCGGCATACTAGTCAAAGCCGTGCGACGTGTGCGCATGACGGATGTGTTGCCGGACGAGATTCCGGCCCCTGGCCGTTGCGGGTTACAGAACGGCGAATTTTTGGGGAGCTCTCCGAGAAGAACATAACGGCGCGGAATTGAGCGAAAATCTTGGATGAAGTGCGTTGTTTTTTCATCCTGGCGTTGACCGCCTCGCTCGCCTCCGCCGCCAATTGGGTCGAGTACAAGATCGGTCCCTTCCGCGTCGCCAGCAATGCCGGCGATAAAGCCGCGCGCGACCGCCTTAACGAGATGGAACAGCTCCGCCACGTCCTCGGAGCCACCCTCGGCAAGGACAGTCTCGGCGTCGGCGGAGCCGCGCTCAGCCAGCTCGATACCGTCTGGCCTATCGACGTGGTCCTGTTCTCGAATCAAAAAGAGTATGGCCCGCACGCGTTGAAGCAGCCGTTCATCGAAGGCGGATCGGCGATGCTCGGCGCCTGGACCGCCGATACGCCGCTGCCGCGCGACATGCTTGGCGCGCTCACCCGTCTGTTCATCGATCAGAATTCCGGACGCATGCCGGACGCGATCGAGACCGCGGTCTGCGATCTGTTCTCCACCATAAAAACCAACGGGCCGAAGGTGACGCTCGGCGCGCCGCTCCCGGCGGGCGAGCTTCCTCCCGATCGCCTGCGCGCGTGGGCCAAAATACAGATGATCGTCGCCGGCCCCGATTTCGAAGGCAAGGCGCGCATCTATCTCAACAATTTGCAAAACAGCGGCGATGAAGCGCTCGCCATTCGCAACGCCTTCGATATGACTCCGGCGAAATTCGAGGCGGCCGTGGACGCTTACCTCAAAGCCGCGCACTTCGCCGCCGTTCCCGAGCCCGGCGAGGCGTTGAATCCGAATCTCGATTTCGTCGAAAAACGCATGGATCAGGCCGCGGTCGACGGGCTGCTGGCGGAACTGGATGCCGGCGGAAAGAATTTCCCTCCCGAAAGCGCCCGGGGATTGCTCGCCCAGGGAACGCGAGCGTCGCTCGAATTGGCCGCCAAGGCGAATCCCAAATGGGGCGAGCCGCATGAGAAGCTCGCCGGGCTCGAATCGGACCAGAACGCGCGAATCAAGGAACTGAAACTCGCCGCGGCGCTGGAGCCCCGCAATTCCGCCTACTGGCAGGCGCTCGCCGAAGCGCAGACCCTCGCCAATCAATATGTGGATGCCGATAAATCCTGGGCCTCGGCGATGAAGGCCGCGCCGAACGAAGCCGAACGCGCCCGCATCCACAAAGTCCGGCTCGATCTGGACGAGAAACGCGCCGACTACGAGGCTGCGGAAAAGCGCCGCATCGCCGCCGAGCAAGCCGCCGAGCTGCAGCGCATCAAGAACGCGGCCGCCGCCGAAGTCCACGCCGCCGAGGATGCCGAGAACCGGAAACTGGGCGGATTGCGGCCCGGCGAAAGGCCGGTCGAGTGGTGGGACGCGCCCGAGGGAGAAAAGGTCTCGGGAACGCTCGCTCGCGTCGATTGCCTGGCGGGCGGAGCCATGCGGCTGACCATTCGAATCGAGGGCGCCGGATCGAAAAATAACTCGATCAAGCTGCTCATTCGCGACCCCAATCACCTCTCCGTCAAAAGCGGCGACGTGAAGTTTTCCTGCGGCCCGCAACGGACGCCGCGCCAGATTCGCGTGGTCTATAACGTCAAGGCCGACGCGAAACTCGATACCGTGGGCGAGGTCGCAATGGTAGACTTCCCCTGATGCCGCGAAGCTCGCTGCGCTGGGTCGCGATTTTTATTTTCATTTTTTCTTCGATGCTGAATTACCTCGACCGGCAGTTGCTGGCCGCGGTGGCTCCTTCGCTGCGCAGCGAATTTCATCTTTCCAATCACCAGTACGGGCAGATTCTTTCGGTTTTTTCGATCGTCTACGCGCTCGTCGCCCCGGCCGCCGGATGGTTCATCGATCGCGCCGGTTTGAACGCCGGCGTGACCGTAGCGGTGCTGGTATGGTCGGTCGCCGGCGCCTCGACGGGACTCACGCGCAGCGTATCGGGTCTGGTCGTATCGCGCACCGCCCTCGGCGTCGCCGAGGCCGCGGGCATTCCCGGATTCGGAAAAGCCAACTCGGTCTATCTCGCGCCGAGCGAGCTGGCCCTCGGCACCGCGTTCAATCAAGTCGGCATCAGTCTCGGGCTGATGGCCGCGCCGTTGATCGTCGCCTCGGTCGCGCCGGCGCACGGATGGCGATCGGCGTTCATCGTTTGCGGCGCCCTCGGATTCGTGTGGGTGCCCCTTTGGCTGGTCACCTCGAAATGGATTCCCGCGCAGCCCATCGTTCCCCGCAAATCCCAGGCGAGCATTGCCGAGCTTCTGCGCGACCCCCGCATCTGGGGCCTCATCGCCGCGACCCTGTTCCTCATGTCCCTCTACACCCTGTGGACCAACTGGACCACGCTCTATTTCGTCGAGCAATGGCGCCTGTCGCAAGAGGAGGCCAATCGCCGGTTCGCCTGGATTCCGCCCGTGTTCGGCGTTCTGGGCGGATTTTTCGGCGGATGGATGGCGTTTCACTGGATTCGCGGCGGCGTCGGCGTGCTCGCGGCCCGGATCCGCGTATGTTGGATCTGCGCGATCGCTTCGCTCCTCGCTACCGTCGCGATTCCGATGATGCCGAATGCAGTGCTCGCCGCCGCGGCCATCTGCGTCAGCTCGTTTTGGGCGCTGTCGATCAGCACCAATCTGTATTCGCTGCCGATCGACATGCTGGGTCCCGAACGCGCCGGCTTCGGCGTCGCCATCCTGACCTTCGCCTACGGTTTGATGCAGACATTTCTGTCTCCGGCGATCGGAATGGTGGTGGACCACGCCGGATTCACCGCCGTCTGCTTCGGCATGGCAGCCCTGCCGATGTTCGGCGTCTGGATCATGCAAGCGACCGCCCAATGACCCGACCAGTGATCCGCCCAACGATCCGAGCGAGGATCCGGGCAGGCGTCGCCTCCGACCGGGATCGTCTCCGCGAAATCCAGGCCGCATCGCCCCAAGCATCTTCCTGGAATCCCCTTGATTACGATTGCCTGGTTGCCGAATTGGACCACCGCGTCGTTGGATTCCTGGCCTCGCGCCAGGTCGCTCCCGGCGAGCGCGAGATTTTGAATGTCGCCGTCGATCCGGCCGAGCGCCGCCGCGGCATCGGGAAAAGGCTGGTCGAGCGCGAACTCGCCCGCTCCCCAGGCGCGTGGTTCCTCGAAGTGCGCGAATCGAACGCCGCCGCCATCGCGCTTTATCGGTCTATGGGTTTCGAGCCTTCCGGGCTCCGGCCGGGCTATTACTCCGACCCTGCCGAAGCGGCTATTGTCATGAGGATTCTTTCATGATATTGTCATGGTGCAACCGGCCATCGGTGACCGGCTGCCACGACCTGAT
>DATHCE010000302.1:0-7295 GCA_035319685.1 Bryobacteraceae bacterium
CGAGACGGAGCCGGGATTGAAGGGCGCGACGGTTTCCAACGTCACCAAGCCGGCCAAGCTCGAAACGGGGCTGGTGGTGCAGGTGCCGCCGTTCATCAATGAAGGCGAAAAGATTCGCGTGTCGACGTCGGAATCGACGTACTTAGAGCGGGCTTGAGCCCTCGTTCAGGATCTGACCGCGCGTAGCGCCTGCGCCAGATCGTCCTCTTCATCCGGCTGAACCGTTCGCAGATCGATCACCAGGCGATCGTTTTCGATTCGCGCGATTACCGGCGGCAGGGATGCGCGGAGTTTTCTCTCCGCCGCGATGGCGTCGCCCGGAATCGCGAGCAGCCACGTTGCGAGCGACTGTTCGGGAGTCGATCCGCCGCCGGCCACGCTTCTTCCTTCGATCAAATCGAGCGACGGAATTTTCTCGCGAAGCCGTTCGGCGCGAATGCGGATTTCCTCCGCGCTCATTCGGATCATTCGCATTGCGGGGATTTCATTCCACCGTTCAAATACCATGTGGCGCAGCGTCGATTCGAGCGCCTGCGTGATCAGCTTGTCGAGCCGCAGTGCCCGAAACAGAGGATTGCGGCGCAATCGCGCGACGAGTTCCGCATCGCCCGCGATCAGTCCCGCCTGCGGACCGCCCAGCAGCTTATCGCCACTAAAGGAGACCAGGCTCACTCCCGCGTCGAGGCTTTCCGAAACGCGCGGCTCGCGGATTCCGAACGGCGCGAGATCGGCGATGCATCCGCTGCCGAGGTCCTCATAAAGAGGCAGCGACCGCTCGCGCGCGAGAGCCGCCAGTTCGGAGAGCGACGGCTTCGACGTGAATCCCTCGATGTGAAAATTGCTCGGATGAACGCGCAGGATCAGGCGCGTGCGTTCGTTGATCGAGGCGCGATAGTCGTCGAGATGCGTGCGATTCGTGGTGCCCACTTCGCGCAGCAGGGCGCCGGATGCGGTCATGATGTCGGGGATGCGGAAGCCGTCGCCGATCTCGATCAGCTCGCCGCGGCTGACGACCACCTCGGCGCCGTGCGCCAATTCGTGCAGCGCGAGCAGGATCGCCGCGGCGTTGTTGTTCACCGCGATCGCAGGCCTGCCGGTTAACCGTTCCAGCAGACCGGAAATGTGCGTATCCCGCCTACCGCGGCGGCCGCGGTCGAGATCATATTCGAGATTCGAATAGCCTTCGAGCGGCGTAAACGGAACCACGGGCGCGCGGCCGAGATTGGTGTGGAGAATGACTCCCGTCGCATTGATGACGCGGCGAAGCGACGGTCGCGCCAGTTGTTCGATGCCGCGCCGGACGTCGGAGGCGGCGCGCGACGGATCGACATCCACGCCCGCTCGAAGATCGGTCCGCATCGCGGCCAGCACCCGGCGCGTCTCCGAGACCAGCAAGGAGCGGGGGGCGTCCACGTCATCGAGACTCGCGACGAGTTCGTCCACCGAGGGAAGGTCGCGGAGTTTGTGATCCGGCATTTCGCCGGTAGGATAACAATTTCTCCGGCGCTATTCTCCGGCGCTATTCTCCGGCGCTAGTCTCCGGCGCCATTCTCCGGCGTTATTCTCCGGCGCTATTCTCCGGCTTGGGTCCCGGTGGCGAGCGGCAGCATGATCACGGGCGCTTCCTTCCGCATCGCAGGCAGTTTGCGGTACGTCATCCCGCGCCACAGCCATTCCATCGGGCCGAAGCGATATCGCGCCAGCCACCAGTTGCTGAACACGGCTTGCGCGCCGTAAAGGATGACGGTCGGAATCAAGCCGACGGCGGGTCCGACGCGTCCGTAGGCGCCGGTGATGTAGTTTTCAAACACCAGCGTGCAGACGACCGATTCGGTCAAATAATTGGTCAGCGCCATGCGGCCGACGGCCGCGAACGGCGACAATCTCCGCCGCCAGGACTGGTTCTGGATCAGCAGCGCGAGCCCTGCGGCGTACCCGGCGCTGGTGATGTGTTCGGACGGGAACAGAACCACGTTCGCAAGATAACCAGGAAAGGTCGGGCCGCTGCCGGGAACCGATCGCGATTGCACAATCACCGCGAACGCATTCAGCACCAGTCCGATGGGCAGGCACCATGCAAGGACGCGCCGGAACACCGGCTGGTATTCGCCGAGACGTTCGACGATGCCCGATCGCCAGACCCACATTCCGAGCAGAAACAGGAACAACGCGTACAGCGCGAACCCCTCGGTCGGCAACTCTTTGAAGCCGAGGATCACGTTCTCGCGCAGCATCTGGAGCGCCGGGCCGTGCGCGTAGATCCGGATCACCTCATTAATTTTCGCGATGTCAGGCGCGCCGCGGGGCTTCATGAATGCGGGATGCCAGCCCAGAACGTAGGCGGTGTAGAAGCCAGTCACGACCACGATCGGCGTCACGAAAATTCCGCCGGCCCAATACAGCAGCGTTTTCTGCGACTGGTTGCGGAACAGCAGCAACAGCGCGCCGGCCAGCGCATAGGTGATCAGAATATCGCCCCACCAGATCAGAAAAATGTGGACGATCCCGAACAGGGCGAGCGCAGCGAGCCGTCGCGGATAGAACGACAGGAATTTCGCGCCGCGTGCCTGGGCGCGTGTGAGCTGGATCGCGAATCCCATCCCGAACAGGAAAGAAAACAGCGTGATGAACTTTCCCTGGATGAAAATGTCGATGAAGCCCTGCGCGATCAGATCGGCGCGGCCATGGAACAGCACCTTGATATTGCCGTAAACGCTCGGCGGCGCGTTGAAGCCGCGCATGTTCGCTGCAAGGATGCCGAACAGGGCCATCCCGCGCAGAAGGTCGATGTAGAAAATCCGTTCCGCAGCGCTGACTGGTCCGATGGGTTGGGCGTCGGTCGACATACGCACCCCCCTTTCTGACGATCATACGCGTTCCCGTGCCGTCCGGTTCCAGTTGGTCATAATGAAACCAGTGCCTCGGAAAATTCATATCGTCGGCGGAGGTTTGGCGGGATGCGAAGCTGCGTGGCGGATCGCCCGAGGGGGCGGCCGGGCCGTGCTTTACGAAATGCGTCCGTCGCGCCAGACGCCCGCCCACAAATCCGGTGCGCTGGCCGAGCTGGTGTGCAGCAATTCGCTCAAATCCGAGCAGCAAAATTCAGCGCCGTGGCTCTTAAAGGAAGAACTGCGGAGGCTGGGATCGCTGCTGATGGACGCGGCGGCGAGGACGCGGGTGCCGGCTGGGCATGCACTGACCGTCGATCGCGATTTGTTCGCTGACGAGGTCACGCGCGCCATCGACGCCGAGCCTCAAATCGAGCTTCGCCGCGAAGAAGTGGACGCGCTCGATCCCGATAAAATCTGGATTATCGCAAGCGGGCCGCTGACTTCCGGCGCGCTCGCGGAGGAAATCGCGCGCATCACCGGATCGCAGCGCCTTTTCTTTTATGACAGCATCAGTCCGATTGTGGATGCGGAGTCCATCGACTGCTCGATCGCGTTCCGGGCTTCGCGCTATGGAAAATCGCTGGACGGGAGCGACGATTATTTAAATTGCCCGTTCGATCGGGATCAATACGAGGCGTTCGTCGATGCGCTGCTGGCCGCGCAGAGCGTGCCCGCGCATATCGCGCAGGATCGCGTGTGCTACTTCGAAGCGTGCCTGCCGATCGAGGAGATCGCGCGCCGCGGGCGCGATACGCTGCGCTTCGGTCCCATGAAGCCGATGGGCCTTACGGATCCGCGCACCGGCCGGCGTCCGTATGCGGTGGTGCAGCTTCGCCAGGAGAATGCGCGCGCGGGAAGTTACAATCTGGTCGGGTTCCAGAATCACATGCGCTTCCCAGAACAGGCGCGGGTGCTGCGCATGATCCCGGGTCTAGAGAACGCCGAATTCCTGCGCTACGGACAGGTGCATCGCAACACGTACATCAACGCGCCCGCGCTGCTTCGGCCGACCTTGCAGCTTCGCGCGATGCCCAACATTTTTTTCGCGGGACAGATTTCGGGCGTGGAAGGATACGTCGAGTCCATCGCCACGGGACTGGCTGCCGGCGAGGGGGCCCTCGCCGTAGCGGCCGGTGAATCTCCGCGAATGTTCCCTCGCGAAACCGCGATCGGATCGTTGTGCGCTTATGTGTCGGGCGCCGATCCCGCGGATTACCAGCCTGCGAATATCACCTTCGATCTGCTGCCGAAGCTCGCGCAGCCGCCGCGGGATCGCCAGCAGCGGCAGGCCGAAGTTTGCCGTCGCGCGCAGGCCGCGCTCGACGAATTCCTGTTCGCGCATGTCTGATCTCGCGGAGGCCGTCGAGCGATACCTCGCCGAACTGGCGCGCGAAAACGCGTCCGCGCATACGCTTCGGAATTACGCGACCGATCTCGATCAATGGGTCGAATATTTTTCGCCGCCCGGCGCGCAGCCGCCGGCTCCGCAGGAAATGACCGCGCTTCAACTGCGCGAATGGCTCGGCGATCTTTACGCTCGAGGCCTGAGCGTCGTCACCATCCGGCGCAAACTCGCCGCGGTGCGATCGCTGTTCAAATTCATGCTGCGCGAAGGCTCTGTTCCGGCGAACATCGCGAAGCTGGTCGGAACGCCGAAGGCTCCCCAGCGCGTCCCGGTGGTTCCGACCACGGAGCAGACCAACACGCTGGTGGATGCGGTCGGCGAAGATCGCCTCGAACGCCCCCATCCGGAGCGCGACCGGCTGTTGTTTGAGCTGCTGTATGGCTGCGGCCTGCGCATCAGCGAGCTGGCGGGAATGAATCTCGACGATTTCGATCGCGCGGAACGATGGATTCTGGTGCGCGGCAAAGGCCGCAAGGAGCGGCAGGTGCCGTATGGATCGAAGGCCGCCGAGGCGCTCGAAAATTATCTGGCGGTGCGCGTGGCCGCGCCCGGCGAGCGAGCCTTACTGATCAATCATCGGGGATCGCGGCTTTCCGATCGCGGCGCTCGCGGCATCGTGAAGTTTTATGCGCGCATGATTTCCGGCGATGCGTCGCTGCATCCGCACAGTTTGCGTCACGCTTATGCGACGCACCTGCTCGCCGACGGCGCGGATTTGCGCGCGATCCAGGAACTGCTCGGCCACGCGCGCCTGGCGACCACGCAGAAGTACACGCAGGTGTCGTTGACCGACCTGATGGCGGTTTACGATCGGGCGCATCCGAAGGCCCGGAAATAATTAGCCGAGTTTATTTCATCACTTTTGCGATCAAGCCAACCGCCGCCGCTGCCACCATCACCCATGCCGAATCGACGCGCGTGAAGCTCAGCAGAACGAAGCTCGCCGCGACGATGACCGCCGGAACGGTTCCGGTGAGCGCATTGCGCGCGATCGGCAGCGAGGCGGCGAGCAGCAATCCCGCCGCCGCCAGCATAACCCCTCGGATCGCGCTGCGAACGCGCGGCGCGCCCGCTTTGGCGCCAATCCAATACATCAAGGGAAGAATCAGAAACGCGGGCGTGATCACAGCAAGCAGGCCGGCAACGGCGCCCGGCATGCCTCCCGCGAAATATCCGACGCTGACGACATAAATTCCATTCGGCCCGGGACCGACGCGCCCGGAAACGACGGCCGTAGTGAGCTGCTGGTCCGTCAACATATTGCGCTTAACCACGAAATCGTCGCGGATCATCGGCAGCGACGCGAGACCGCTGAACGACGTTGCGGTCGCCTTCAGCAGCAACAGATAAATGACGAGCGCGTTCATTCTTCCTTCCATAAAAACCCGGCGAGCGCGGCGGCGCCGATCACTGGAATGGGAGTGATGCCGAATTTCCATGCGGCCACGAACGACGCGCCGAAAATCAGCGCCGCCCGAATGGTCTTGCGCGATCCGCGGATCTGCGGACGCACCAGAAGCCAGACGCTGGCCCACATCATGCCCGCCACAGCGGCTACGGTTCCCGTGATCATCGCCATCGCGAAAGGATTCGCGCGCAGCGATTCATAGCCCCACGCGATGAGCACCGCGAGCATGGCCGCTGGCAGCGATTCGCCAAGCGCGCCGGCAATCGCGCCGCCAGTGCCCAGAATCCTCGCGCCCACGGCGACGCAGAATGCGACTACATTGGTTCCCGGCGTGATTCTGGCGAGCGCATACGCCAGCGCAAAATCCTCCGCCGTTAGCCAGGCTCTGCGCTGCACCAACTCGCGTTGAAGCGCCGCCATGGTGGGATCGCCGCCGCCGAAAGTCGTGTTGCCGATGCGCAGAAACACGGTCGCGAGACGGGTCAGGGTCGGCTTCGACGTCATCAGAACGGAATCGGCGTGCTGACTCACGACTGACATCGTACCTCGTTATACTGAGTTCTCATGCCAGGAATTCGTGCCCCGATCGGCGCGTTGAGCGTGGCTGCGCTGGCCGTGTTCGCGTCGCTCAACTCCTACCAGGTTTCGCAGCAAGTAGCGGAGCGATATCCGGACGCCTACGGCGTAGCGGCGGCCCAGCAGCGCATGGAGGGCGCTCTCAAAATTCTGCCGGCGTCGGGCCTGATCGGATATCTGAGCGATATGCCCCTGGGGCAAAACGCGGGAACCGCCGCGTTCCTGGCCACGCAATACGCCGTGGCGCCACGCGCGCTCGCGCCGGTTGGCCAATCGCAGACCGAATGGGCGATCGGGAATTTTTCGCGCGCGGCGGATTTCGCGGCGCTCGGCGCGCAGGCCGGCCTGACCATGGTCCGCGATTTCGGCAACGGCGTCGTAGTGTACCGGAGGACCAAGCCTTGATCGCGTTTTTCGCGATGATTCCGGCGTTTGCACTGGGCTGGGCCGTGGTCGCGCTGCTGATGCCGCGCGGGCGGGGATGGACCGGATGGATGCTCGAAATTTTCCTCGGCGTCGGGATGGGCGCGGGCATTGCTTCGATCGTCGAGTTTCTGCTGACGTGGGCGGGAATAGCGAACCGGATCAGCCTGCTGGCGATCGAGTTGCTCGGGCTTGCCGCCGCGGGATTCGTTTTGATGCGGCGCCGCAAAAACCCGGCGCCGGAAGATGCGCCGGACAATCCCTCGCCGAGGAATCCATCCTGGATCTGGCTGCTGCGCATCGCCGCCTTGCTCGCCGTGATTTTTATGGTGCTCGATTTTTCGAACACCACCGCATCCAGTCCCACCGGTGAATGGGACGCGTCGGGCATCTGGAACCTTCGCGCGCGGTACCTGGCCGGCGGCGCTTCGACGTGGCGCTATGCGGTGTCGAATCAAATGGCTGCCGGAATGATCGGCGCGAGTCATCCCGGGTATCCGCTGCTGGTTTCCGGATTCATCGCGCGCACCTGGACCATTCTGGGCGATTCGCGGGACGCAGTTCCGGCGGCGCTCAGTTTGACCTTTACGCT
>DATHCE010000303.1:0-17667 GCA_035319685.1 Bryobacteraceae bacterium
TTCCTCGGTATTCCGGCCCTTGTTCGGCCCGGCGCCTCAAAGCGCGATTCCTCGAGTCACCGAAAAGAAAACGGAATCGGTTCCGGAAGCGATCACCAGGCCGATGCCGGTTACGCTGCACGCGCTCGCCGCGGCGCGCGGGAGACCGGTCCAGGTATTCCCGGCCAATGTCGCCTCCAGCGTCGATGTGCAGATTCCGCGATCGAGCGCGCTGCCGCTGCGTCCCGTGATGACGCTCGAAGCCGCGCCGGCTGCCGTAAAGATGGAAGAACCCCAAGCTGACGAGATGAAGCCCGCCGAGCGGACGCCGGTGGTGACGCAGGATCCGCGACCGGCGGGCAGCAACACGAGGGAACCGGAGGCGCCGGAAGCAAAGGCGCCCGAGAAGATGGAACCGGTCGCGGCGCCGGTCGTCGAGAAGAAAGCGATCGATAAAAAAATCTTCGAAGAAACTACGGCCGGGAAAAAAATCGACCCGGCGCCCGAGCCGAAACTCGCGGAGCCAAAGCAGGAAACCAAACCCGAGCCGAATCCGGACGCGCCGCGCGAACTGCCGGTCCCACTGGCCAAACCGTACACGCCGCCCGACCTCGGTTTGCCCAGCCTGATGATCGAGCCGCCGGGTTTCTTCAGTAAGGTTTCGACGGCGGGAAAACTGGCGCTGGCGGCGCTGATCGTGATCGCGGCCGGCGCTGCGATTTACCTTACGACCAAGAGCGGCAGCGCCGACGCTGCCGCCGTCCGCGCGCCGCGCGTGGTGGAAACTCAAGCTCCCGCGCTCTCCGCCGGCGATTCCGCATGGATCACGGATTGGGGCGCCGAGCCCGGCGTGCGCCGCCAGCACGACATCTCCGTGCTGCGCCCGTCCATGTCGCTCACCGATTATCGAATGGAGTTTCAGGCGCAGATCGAACACAAAACGCTCGGCTGGATCTATCGCGCGCGCGACGGGAAAAACTATTACGTCTCCAGGCTGGAGATCGTGAAACCGGGCCTTAATCCTACGGTCGCGCTGATCCGGTTCGCGGTCATCAATGGGCAGGAGCAGCCGCACGCGGAAGTCCCGCTGCCGATCCCCGTGCACCTGGAAACGGTCTACAGCATCCGGTTCGATGCGGTGGGCGATCGCTTCACCACGTTCGTCGAGGATCAGAAAGTCGACGACTTCACGGACGATCGCATCAAGACGGGCGGCGTCGGCCTGTACAACGAGCACGGCGAGCAGCCGGGTCTGAAAGGTCCGGTTCGCGTGGTGCCGCTGGTCATCAAGAAATGACGATTCGGAAATAGGAACGGAGAGACCATGCCGGAAAACAACCAACACGTCTTCTTTGTCGATGACGAGCTGATCGAGAAGCTGATGCGCGGCGATACGGTCGACGACAAAAACAAGAAGAAGCGCGCGGCGGGCTCGAGCGCCCTGGCCAAGGCGGTATCGCTCGCCTCCGACGGAAAGATCGACGAGGCGGTCAAGGAGCTGGAAGCGGCGGCCAAGCGCGGCGAACATCCCGCCGAGGTGCACACCGGCCTCGGCCACCTGCTGTTCGAGCTGAAGGACTGGACCGAAGCGGCGCGCGCTTACGCGAAAGTCGCGGAACTGGAGCCCAAGCATCCGACAGCGCACTACAACTTGGGGCTGTGTCTGGAACGGCAGGGCAAATTCGAAGACGCGGCCAGGGAATTTGAAGCGTCGTCGTCGATCGATCCGCGGCGCTGGCAGGCGCAGTTAAGCCGCGGGCTTTGCCTGTTGCAATTGGGCAAACCGGAGGCCGCGCTCGATTGTCTCAACGCGGGGTTGAAGGAAAGTCCCGCGAACGACCAGGGCCTGTTCGGAAAGGCGGTTGCGCTTCAGCAATTGGGCAAGCTCGCCGATGCGGGCGATCTCTATCGCAAGCTGCTGGCGGCGAATCCGAACTCGCCCGAGCTGCTCGCGAACCTGATCGCGCTTTCCTCCGCGAACAAAGAAGACGGAAAAGTGAAGGAATATTCGGAGCGATTGCTGAAATTACGTCCGCAATCGCGGCAGGCGCTGCAAGGCCTCGCGGCGGCCGCCCTGGCGCACGGCGATTACAGCGCGGCGGTGCAGCACTGCTCGCAACTGGTGAAGGTCGCGCCGGATTCCTACGAAGGATGGTTCAACCTGGGCGTCGCGTATCAAAAAACGGGACGACTGGAGCAGGCCGGCAACGCCTATCGCGAGGCGACACGGCTGCGTCCGGAAGCCGTGGAGGCGAACGCCAATCTCGGCGTCGTATTGCAGGAGCGTGGCGACGCGGCCGGCGCGCGGCGCGCGTATGAACGGGTACTGGCGTCGTCGCCCGATCTTCCCGGCGCGTTGTGGAATCTTGGGCTTGCGGTGGAGCGGGACGGCCAGGCCGACCAGGCGGAAAAATTATTCCAGAAACTGGTCGCCGTGAAACCGGATTTCGAAGACGCGGCGTTCCGGCTCGGGTTTCTGCAAATGCAGCGCGGCGAATTCGCCGGAGCCGTCCACAGTTTCGAAACGTGTGTCGCGAAGCGCAAAGATTGGATCGACGCGCTGTTAAACCTCGGCCTGGCCTGCTGGAAATTCGAGGATCTGGAGGCGGCCACCGAGGCGTTCGCGCGCGTGCTCGCGCTTCAGCCGAAAAATCCCGATGCGTTGCGCGCCACCGCAGCGATCGCCATCGAGCGCAAGGATCATAAACGCGCTTGGGAACTGCTTCAGAAGCTGACCGCGCTCGGCGAAAAGCCGCTGGAGCTTTCCTACAATCTCGGCCTGCTGATGCAATCGGCCGGCGAGTACCAACTGGCCGTGCATTGTTATCGGATCGCGCTCGAAAAGAAGCCGGATCTGCCGGAAGCGCTGCTGAACCTCGGCCATGCGCTGAAAGCGGCGGGCAAAGAGGAAGAAGCAAAACAGGCTTGGAGCAAAGCGGTAAACGCCGATCCGGCGCTCGCGGAAAAATATTTCCGCTAAGTCGCCCTGCCAAAAGGGTCTAGCGGGTCAATGGGCTCTCCCAGACGCGGCAGAGTAGTTCTTTGAGCAGGGCGAAATCCTTGAGCCCCAGCTCAGCGCTCCATTCGCGCTCGATGTCCAGGAGGATATCGTAGATTTTCGAGTATGCGGCGTGTCCGCGCTTGGTAAAGCGGACCACTCGTCGACGGCCCTGCTCCGGTGCGGCGGACCGGACGATATAACCGAGACTTTCGAGGCTCCGCAGCAGCCGGTTCATGGCCTGCTTGCTCATGCCGGCGCGCTCGGCGAGAGTGCCTGGACGAACTCCATCCGGACCCGGAAACTGTAGTACGGCGATATGCGGCAGGCTTAGCTCGTCGAAACCCGCCGCATTGAGTTCCTTGATGATACGGCGATGGATTGCGTGAGCCGGAACGCGCAGCAGCGCGCCGATGAGTATGTCCTTCGTTTCGAGAGGCGAACTTTTTTGCGACGAGGGTATTGACATTTTCAGTAAACTCAGTTTACCATAAATCCGGTAAACGTAGTTTACTAAAAAGGAGACGCCCATGATACAGCCAGCCATCGACCTCCGCGTCAATCCTTCCGACGAGACCATCCGCCTCGGGCCGCTCGTGGTGCGCTTCCTGCTCACCGGGGACAATTCGACCGGCAGCATCGCGGCCTTTGAGATCACGGTCCCGGCCGGCGAGCGCCTGACCGCTCCAGCGCATAGCCACGATCATTACGAGGAGACGATATATGGCGTCGAGGGCGTGTTGACCTGGACCGTCGACGGAACAAAAATCGATGTCGGGCCGGGGCAGGCGCTGTGCATTCCCCGCGGCGCCATTCATCGGTTCGAGAACCATGGAATTGAGGACGTGAAGGCGCTGTGCGTGATCACGCCGGCCGCGATCGGTCCTCAGTATTTCCGCGAGTCTGCCGAGGTGGTCGCCGCTGCGGCGGGCGGTCCGCCGGACCGGGTGAAGATGGTCGAGATCATGCGCCGCCACGGCCTCACTCCGGTCCCGCCGCCTCAGGCATAACCGTAGCGACCGCTGAGGATCAGATAGCCCCTCTGGAAGGGAGGGGATACGCCATCTCCTGAATATCCGCGCGGATCGCATCCGCCGATCAAATGCCAGGAGACAAAATTTTGTCATCGGCGACATTTGAATTGAGAACCTTTGAACCGTGGCGCAAATTTCTGGTGGGATCGAGCGCCGCGATGGAGCGCACCGTCGAGGTGATCCGTCTGGTCGGCGGGCGCCGTTCGACGGTGTTGATCACCGGCGAAACCGGCTCCGGCAAGGAGATGGTCGCACGCGCGATCCACATGGCCAGTTCCCGGTCGCATCTGCCGATGGTGACCGTCACTTGCAACGCTCTGCCGGAAAACCTGATGGAAGCCGAGCTGTTCGGGCACGTCAAGGGCGCCTTCACCGGCGCGATTCAACATCGCATGGGACGATTCGAGCAGGCCCATCGCGGCACGCTGTTTCTGGACGAAATCGGCGACCTGCCGCTCGACACGCAGGCCAAGCTGCTGCGGGTCTTGCAGGAGCGCGAATTTCAGCGCGTGGGCAGTTCGGAAACGGTGCGCGTCGACGTGCGGCTGATCGCCGCGACCAACGTCGATCTGCTCGAAAAAATCCGGGCGCGCAAATTTCGCGAGGACCTGTATTACCGTTTGAACGTCGTGCCCATTTCGACGCCGCCGCTGCGGGAGCGCCTGGAAGACATTCCGCTCCTGGTGCGGCATTTCATCGAAAAAATCTGCCGGCACGAAAACCTTGCGCCGCGCCAAATTTCGCCCGAAGCGCTGCGGCAATTGACCTCGTACGAATGGCCGGGCAATGTCCGCCAATTGGAGAACGCGGTGGAGCGGGCCATCGCTTTGTGCGGGAATCGCGAAACGCTGGAGCCTTCGGATTTTGTGCTCGCGCCGCGGACGCCGGCGGCCCATGCGGTTTCAGATGCGATCGCGCTACCCGAAGCCGGCCTCGATTTCGAACGCACGGTGGGCCACATCGAACGCCAGATCCTGGAACAAGCGCTGCGAAAAACGGGCGGCAACAAGACCGCGGCGGCAGGAATGCTCGGCCTGAAGCGAACCACGCTCGCGGCGAAGTTGCGGACTCTCGAAGCGCTCGCGTCCTGGGTCAGCCTATGAGCCGGCATCCATTTCCCTTGGCGGAGCCGCCGCGGAAACCAGCGCCGTCCCCAATCGTCGCAGGCATGCTGGGGCTCGCGATTCAACACCATCAGGGCGGCCGCCTGCCTGTTCCGCCAGCCCACGCCCGGCGACTGGGAATCGGTGGTGCACAGAGTCCTCGAGGAGCTGAAGTAAGGCCGGCGCGCGGAACCCCGCCATCACTGGCGAGGGCTTTATTCCCTCATCAGGCTCGCGGCTTTTTCGGCGATCATCATTGTTGCGGCTTGCGTATTCCCGCTGACGATCACCGGCATCACCGAGGCATCCACCACGCGCAAACCGGCAACGCCGCGAACCTGGAGCCGTGCATTCACCACGCTTAATGGATCCGATCCCATCTTGCACGTGCCCACCGGATGATAGATCGTTTCCGCGCGGGCGCGAATGTACAGCTCGGGATCGTCGGGCTCGAACACGGGCTTGCCGCGATACGGGTCGAAGGGTTTGGCATCGGCGATGCGCCGCGCGAGCTTCACGCCTTCGATCAGCGGCGCCAGATCGGCGGGATCAGAAAGATAAGCCGGGTCGATCGCGGGCGCCTCCACCGGATTCGCGGAACGCAAGCTGATGCGCCCCCGGCTTATGGGATTGAGCAGCACCGGCCCGATGCTGAATCCATGCCCGCCGGGCTTGGTGAATCCATGCTCGACGTAATGCACCGGGCCGAAGTGGAATTGCACGTCGCACTCGGCCAGATCGGCGCGCGATTTGACGAACGCGCCGGCTTCCGCGATGTTCGAGGTCAGCGGGCCATTGCGGCGGATCATAAATTTCATCAGATTCGGCAGAGTTTCGATGCTCGCCAGCGAAACCGGCTGGGTGCAGAAATACGAAACCCCGACCGAAAGATGATCCTGAAGATTTTCGCCGACGCCAGGCAAGTCAGCGGCGACGGGGATGCCCAACTGTTCGAGTTGTTCGGCGGGGCCGACGCCCGATAGCAGAAGCAGGTGCGGCGAGCCGACGGCGCCGGCCGAAAGAATCACTTCGCGCGTCGCGAACACCTGGCGGATCGCGCCTTCTTGCAGATACTCGACACCCCTCGCGCGTCCGTTTTCGATCAAAACTCTCGCGATGTGAATGCCGGTCCAGACGGTGAGATTTCCACGGCGCAGCGCGGGTTTCAGATAGGCGTCGGCTGCGCTCCACCGGCGGCCGTTGCTTTGGGTGACGCGATAAAAGCCGGCGCCCGATTGCCGGTCGCCATTGAAATCGGGATTGCGGCAAATGCCCGATTCGCCACACGCGTCGAGGAAAGCGCGCGACAGAGGATTGATGCACTTCAAATCCTGAGGAGGCTCCAGGCTTTCGACGGATTTAAAGAACGGCAGGACATCGGCCGCGCCCCAGCCGTCGTTGCCGAGCTCGCGCCACGCATCGAAATCGGCGTTGCGGCCGCGAATATAAATCATCGCGTTCATGGAGCTGGATCCACCCAGCATTTTTCCGCGCGGCCAATACAGACGCCGGCCGTTCAGACGTTCCTGCGGCTCCGTCAAGAAATTCCAATCGACACAGGATTTGAAAAGCTTGGAAAAAGCGGCGGGAATATGGATTTCGCGCTTGTGATCGGAAGGGCCGGCTTCGATCAGCAGCACGGATCGATCGGGCGTCTCGGTGAGACGCGAGGCGAGGACGCATCCGGCACTGCCGGCGCCGATCACGATATAGTCGTACACGGCTTATAAGGAGGCGGAGAAAGGGGACACGGTACGTGCGTTCCGCAAACTGCTCCGTCCCCGATCGAGGTTTCCCGGCAGAGCGTATTCGAGCGGCGGTGGACAGAGTGGTCTGCGGAACGCACGCACCGTGTCCCCTTTTTTCGCACGTCTATATGCAACATCATTTTGCGGAAGTGAACGGCATTCGGATGCATTATGTCACAGCGGGAGACTTGTCCAAAGCTTCCCGGTTGATTCTGTTCGCGCACGGGTTTCCCGAGTTCTGGTACGAATGGCGCCGCCAGCTCGACGAGTTCGGCCGCGACCATCTCGCCGTCGCGCCGGACCTGCGCGGGTACAACCTCACGTCGAAGCCTGAAGCGCTCGAGGAGTACCGTATGAAATATCTAATCGGGGATTTGAGGGCTCTCGCGGAACATCTCGGCTCGCGTCAAGTAAAACCACCGGGACAATTCACGTTAGTCGCGCACGATTGGGGCGGAGCGGTCGCCTGGGCGTTCGCGATCGCTCATCCTGAGCTGCTTGAAAAACTCATCATCATTAATGCGCCGCACCCCGGCGTGTTCGCGCGCCTGCTCCATTCGAATCCCGATCAGCAGTCGGCCAGCCAGTATATGCGGATGTTCTCGACGAGGGAAGCGGAGGAAATTCTTTCGCGCAATCATTATCAGGCGCTCGACGAGGTGCTGCTGAAGCCGGGACTCGAGCGCGGATATTTCGACGAAGCCGACCGTCAGGCCTATCTCGACGCATGGTCACAGCCGGGAGCGCTGACCGGCGGATTGAATTACTATAGGGCGGCGCGTCTGATGCCGCCTCCTCCGGGAACGCCGTTGCCGGAGACGCCGCTCGAACTCGATATCGCATCGCTGACCATTCACGTCCCGGTGCTGGTGATCTGGGGCGAGCGCGACCGCGCGCTGCTCACCGCGAACCTCGACGGGCTGGATCAATTCGTGCCGCGCCTGACGATTCGCCGCATTCCCGATGCCGATCATTGGGTGGTCCATCAGAAACCGGAATTGGTGAACCGTTACATCCGCGAGTTTCTACAGTCCTAACCCGGCGTGAGGCCGGAACGCGCACGCTATGATGGTGATTTGAGTGACGAAAATCCAAGAGGGCAGCGCTCGCGTGTCGTTCTGGTCCTGATTAATCTTGTCTCGGTTGGTTTTCTGGTATGGTCGCTCAAAGATGTGAAGCTGGGGGCGCTGGCCGAGGATCTGGCCGCCATGAACTGGTGGTGGGTCACGGCCGCCGTGATCGCCGGCCTCGCCGCTTATGCCTGGCAGGCGTGGCGCTGGAGCCTGCTGCTGCATCCCGTGGAGCCGGTTTCGTTCTGGCAAACCGTGCGCGCGATCTACGTTGGATTATTCGCCAATGAAGTTCTGCCGTTTCACGCCGGCGAAGTGATCCGCTGCTATCTGGTTTCGCGCTGGACCGAGCTGCCGTTCTCGGTTTCGCTGACCAGCGTGCTGATCGAACGGATTTTCGATGGAATCTGGCTGTGCCTGTGCCTGGTGCTGACCCTGAAGACCATTCCGATTCCGCGGCACATGCACTGGCTGGTGGATGGCGGATACATTTTGGGCGCATTTGTTCTGGGGGCGACGGCGCTGCTGGCGATCGCGATGTCCCGCCGCACCGAGACGCGCGCGGCGTTATCCGGAAAGAACTGGCAGCGGCATCTGCGCGTGCTGATCGACGACTTGAGCCTGATCGGCCACTCGCGTTATCTGTACTTCGCGTTTTTTCAGAGCCTGCCGTATCTGTTGCTGCAGGTGATACCCATTTACGCGGCATTCAACGGCTACGGATTCGAAACCCTGCTGCTCGGCGATGCGTTCGCGCTGATGGTGATTCTTCGCGTGAGCAGCGTCCTTCCGCAGTTGCCGGCAAATCTGGGAATATTTCAAATCCTGACGAAGGAATGCCTGACCAGGATTTACCATGTGCTTCCACGGGACGCGGAAAATTTCTCGCTGGTGTTATGGGGCATCGTGACGTTGCCGCTGCTGCTCGGCGGACTGGTCGCGGTGACGGTGACCGGCGCGCGCATCGGCGAGCTGCGCCGGGCCGCGCACGTCGAGCAGGCGGAACTGGCGAAATCGCGCGAATAGCCGTAGACTGATCTTCCAGGTGGAGATTCTCGAGCAGATCGACATTGACCAATGGGACGGACCGTTCCCGGCGCCGGTGACCGCGAAAGCCGCGGCGGCGCTCGAATCGGGAAAAGTTCTGTTCGCTCCGAGGCTTCATTTTGAGCTGGCCGAATCCGAGCGGAAATTTCTTTCGCCCGATTATCTCGACGGAAAATCGAAAAACATCAGCTACCGGCCCAACGTCCCGGCGACGGCAAACGCGCTGGGCGGAACGAAATCGACGGGCGCGGAGCGCGAGGAACTGCTGGCGATGCTGCGGCGTTATTATGAGCGATCCTTCGCGCTGCTCAAAGCACTGTGCCCGGATTATCGCGATCGCATCCAGCCGGGATTCACCAGTTTCCGCCCCGCCGAAATCGCCGGACGAGCTTCGTCCTGGCGGAAAGACGACACGCGGTTGCACGTCGACGCATTTCCGTCGCGCCCGCTTCAGGGCTTGCGAATTTTGCGCGTGTTCTCGAACGTGCATCCCACCGCTGCGCGCATGTGGCGCGTGGGAGAGCCGTTCGAGCAGATCGCAAAAACGTTTCTGCCGCGCATCTCGCCGCCCAATCCTTGGTCGAGCCGGATGCTTCAGGCGTTCCACATCACCAAAGGAAGGCGGTCGCCGTACGATCACCTCATGCTCGGGATTCATGACGCGATGAAGGCCGATGAGCGCTATCAATCCGGCGGCGCGCAAACCAGCGTGCCGATTCCGGCCGGCGCCACCTGGGCCTGCTTTACCGATTCGGTCCCGCACGCGGCAATGAGCGGGCAGTTCGCTTTCGAGCAGACCTTTTATCTTCCCGTCGACGCCATGCGGGACCCCGCGCAATCGCCCCTGCGCGTGCTGGAACGGTTGACCGGCCGGCCGCTCACCTGATTGCGAAGGCCGCTCCGGCTGCGGTATCGTACAGAAAAGGTCTGTGCCCAGCCACCGGGTTATGGCGGGCTGGGACGGCTTTCTCTCTAGAAGCGTACAGAGCGGGGCGGGTCATTTCGACAGTGGATAGCACCACGCCGGGCTGTGCGGCCAAGAGTTCTAACGTGTCAACTGGAGGATGGTCCGGAATGCCTTTGACCTCGTTGTCCGCCTTTTCAAGGCGCGCTTTGCAAACTTTTCTTCTGCTTCTACTGGCCGCGGCAGGTTCAACCCCGTTATTCGCCCAGGGCGGAGAAGCCAGCCTGAAACTCCCCGATCTGCACCAGGCAACGTTCCTGGGCGGCAGCATCAGCGGCCCCGCGCTGTTGATGATCGGCCTCGCCATCAGCGCTCTCGGATTCGTGTTCGGCCTGGTGATGTACACACATTTGCGGAACCTGCCGGTGCACCAATCGATGCTCGAGATTTCCGAGTTGATTTACGAAACCTGCAAAACGTATCTGATTACGCAAGGCAAGTTTCTGGTGATCCTGGAAATTTTCATCGGCGCGGTGATCGTGCTGTACTTCGGCGTGTTGACCGCGACGCCGGCGCTGCACGTGCTGATCATTCTCGCCTTCAGCGTGCTCGGGATTCTGGGCAGCTACGGCGTCGCCTGGTTCGGAATTCGCGTGAATACGTTCGCGAATTCGCGAACCGCCTTCGCCAGCCTTCGCGGAAAACCGTTTCCCTGTTACGAGATTCCGCTCCGGGCCGGCATGAGCATCGGAATGCTGCTGATCAGCGTGGAGCTGTTCATCATGCTGTGCATCCTTTTGTTCATCCCCGGCGAATACGCCGGGCCGTGCTTCATCGGATTCGCGATCGGCGAGTCGCTGGGCGCGGCGGCGCTGCGCGTGGCCGGCGGCATCTTCACCAAGATCGCCGACATCGGTGCGGACCTGATGAAGATCGTATTCAAGATCAAGGAAGACGACGCGCGCAACCCCGGCGTCATCGCGGATTGCACCGGAGACAACGCCGGCGATTCCGTGGGACCCTCGGCCGACGGTTTTGAAACCTACGGCGTCACCGGCGTCGCGCTCATCACGTTTATCCTGCTGGCCGTGTCGAGCGACCTGGTGAAGGTCGAGTTGCTGGTCTGGATCTTCGTGATGCGCGTGGTGATGATTCTGTCGAGCGGCATCTCCTACTTCGTCAATGAAGCGATCGCCAAGGCGCGCTATCAGAACGTCGACAAGATGAACTTCGAAGCTCCGCTGACCTCGCTGGTGTGGCTGACTTCGTTTGTCTCCATCGGCGCGACGTACCTGGTTTCCTACCTGATGATCCCCGATCTCGCGGGCGACAGCTCCATGTGGTGGAAGCTGTCGAGCATCATCACCTGCGGCACGCTGGCCGGCGCGATCATTCCGGAGCTGGTGAAGGTGTTTACGTCGATGGAATCGAGTCACGTGCGGGAAGTGGTGACTTCGTCCGAGGAAGGCGGCGCGTCGCTGAACATTCTGTCCGGATTCGTGGCCGGAAACTTCAGCTCGTTCTGGCTGGGATTGACGATGATGGCCCTGATGGCCATTGGCTACGCGGTCAGCGGCGGATTTCCGTCCGACATCATGAAAGCCGCGCCGGTGTTCGCATTCGGCCTGGTTGCCTTCGGGTTCCTGGGTATGGGGCCGGTGACCATCGCGGTGGATTCCTATGGACCGGTCACCGACAACGCACAATCGGTTTACGAATTGAGCCTGATCGAACAGGAGCCGAATATCAGAAGGCAGCTCAAGGAGAAATTCGGCTTCGACGCCGACTTCGACAAGGCCAAGCATCACCTGGAAGCCAACGACGGCGCCGGCAACACCTTCAAGGCGACCGCGAAACCGGTGCTGATCGGCACCGCCGTGGTGGGCGCCACCACCATGATTTTTTCGATCATCATGTCGCTGACCAACGGCCTGACCGAGAATATTCAGAGCCTGTCGCTGCTGTACCCGCCGTTCCTGCTGGGACTGATCACCGGCGGCGCGGTGATTTACTGGTTTACCGGTGCATCCACGCAGGCGGTGACCACCGGCGCCTATCGCGCGGTCGAGTTCATCAAGGCCAACATCAAACTCGAAGGCGCCACCAAGGCTTCGGTGACGGATTCGAAAAAAGTCGTCGAAATTTGCACCCAGTATGCGCAGAAAGGCATGTTCAACATCTTTCTGACGGTGTTCTTCGCGACGCTGGCGTTCGCGTTCTTCGAGCCGTTTTATTTCATCGGCTACCTGATCTCGATCGCCTTGTTCGGTCTCTATCAGGCGATCTTCATGGCCAACGCGGGCGGCGCCTGGGACAACGCGAAGAAGATCGTCGAAGTGGAGCTCAAGGCGAAGGGCACGCCCCTGCATGATGCGACCGTGGTCGGCGACACGGTGGGTGACCCGTTCAAGGATACGTCATCGGTGGCGCTGAATCCGATCATCAAATTCACGACGTTGTTCGGATTGCTGGCGGTTTCGCTCGCCGTTTCGCTCACCGACAAACAGGGTCCGGGAATCAGCACCGGATTCGGGATCGCGTTCCTGCTGGTCGCCGTGTTCTTCGTGCGCCGGTCGTTCTACGGGATGCGGATCGAGCGCGTCAAGGGCTAAGCCTATTGCACGAGCTGAATACTCACTGCCGGGGACTCCTCGCCCCGGCAGGCGACCGCGATCCGGTATTCTCCGGGCTCCATTTGCGGCGGCAGCATCGCGTTGATCTGGCGGTATCCGGCCTGATCGGGCGCCGATAAATACGTCGCGGGAAGATCGGTTCCGTCGAGCCGCAGCGTGACGCCGGTTTTTTCCGCGCCCTCCGGCAGATTCTCGGCCCAAACCGAAACGCAACTTTCTGTTCCGGTGTGAATGCGGCCCGATTCATAGGTTTTTCCGTCCGTCACGCCGGCGATGCGCAGCCGGTCTGAGATCGCGTCCTGCTTTCTGCGCTCCTCGCGCGGCAAATCCACCGCGATTCGCAGCGGCTCGCTCCACGCGCTGTCGCCGGCCGCGAGCGTCACGTCGAACCACCCGTCGGCCAGGCCAGGCGGCAGTTTACAATTCGCCTGCCAGCCCGTTCTGCCGATGTTGCGAACCCCGGCCGGCTTCGCCGCGAGCGGCCCGGTTCGCACGAACACGTTGTCGTCATTGAGCCCGCCGCGCTCGGTCTGGAACCAGACGGTGAAGTAATGATCGCGATCGCTGCGGAAATGGTGATCGCGCGTCCAGGTATTTTCGACGCAGATCAACTGCGGCGCCTCGCCGGACCGCGCGATTTCCGGCCATTTTCGATACGCCACGGCGTGGCCGCGATGGTCCCACACGCCGATCAGGCGCGGGTTCACGAATCCCGCCGTGCGGCAATAGGCGAGCAGGCACGGCGTATTCGGGGCGCACCAGTTGTCGAATTGGCCGGCGAGCTCGGTGGTTTCATAAAACTCCACCAGCGGGATCGCGCCGGGCTGCGGCGGATCGTCGATCACCACCGTTTCGATGCACGCGAAATCGCGCGTCAGCTCGCAGACCTTTTCGAGAGCGAGCAGAGGGTGCTTCAGATGATACAGCACGCCGAAAAACAGCACGATGTCGAAATAGCCGATCTCGCGCGCCGACAGATGGCAGACGTCTTCGACCAGGTATTCGACTTTCGAGTTCAGCAGCCGCTTCGCCTCGAAAAACGTCGGCTGCCTGGCAGAATCGACGGCCACGACGCTGGCGCCGCGCCGCTCCATTTCAAAACTGAACCACCCGTCCCAGCAGCCGATGTCGAGCACGCGCTTTCCACGAAGGTCCTGTGGAATTGGAAATCGCGCGATGCGCTCGCGCAGCGTCTCGATGCTTTGCAAGCCAGGAATCACCGAGCCATCCGGCAGCTCGATGGAGTGATACCATCCCAGCGCAGCGAGCTCGTCGATCAGCTTGCCGACTCCGGCCGTGGTTTCGACATTCCGCGCGCGTTGCATTTTCAATCCCGGCACTTGAAATTATACTGAGGACAGATGACGAGACGCTTCTCGATACTGATTTTATTTATGACCATCGCATCCGCCGCTGTTCCCGATCTGGCCGAATTGAACCGCATGATCGCGCGCTTCGCGCCCTCCAAGTTGAATGCGGATACGTCGCGATTATCGCCGGGCGACCGCCAGGCGCTCGCCAAGCTGGTCGAAGCCGCGCGCGTGGCCGACGATCTCTTCATTACCCAGTTGTGGAGCGGCAATGCCGCGTTGAAAGCGCGATTGGAGAAAGACGAGTCGGCGCTCGGCAAGGCGCGGCTGCATTATTTCGAGCTGAACAAAGGACCGTGGTCCGATCTCGACGATCATCAGGCGTTCGTGCCCGATGTGCCGCCGAAAAAGCTGGCCGGAGCGAATTTTTATCCCGAGGACATGACCCGCGACGAATTCGAAACCTGGGCGTTCCATCTTCCGAAGGACCAGCAGGAGCAAGCCCGCGGATTTTTCTCCGTCATCCGCCGCGGCGCGGACCGGAAGCTCGAAATCGTTCCGTATGACCGGGCCTACGCGCACGAATTGCAGCGCATGGCGAAGCTGCTCGACGAAGCGGCGGCGCTGACTCCGGACGCCTCGCTTAGAGAATTCCTGACGCTGCGCGCCAAGGCCCTGCTTTCGAACGATTACTACGCGAGCGATATCGCGTGGATGAAGCTCGACGCACCCATCGACATCACGATCGGGCCGTATGAAACCTATGACGACGAATTGTTCGGATACAAAGCGGCGTTTGAAGCCTACGTGACCCTGCGCGACGATCGCGAAACCGCCAAGCTCAAGACCTTCGCGGATCACATTCAGGAGATCGAAAACCATCTGCCCGAAGACGCGAAATATCGCAATCCGAAAATCGGCGCGCTCGCTCCCATTCGCGTGGTGAACGAAATTCTGGCGGCCGGCGACGGAGCGCACGGCGTCCGCACCGCGGCTTTCAACCTGCCCAACGACGAACGGATCGTGCGCGCCATGGGATCCAAACGCGTGATGCTCAAGAACGTTCAGGAAGCGAAATTTTCGGTCAATTTGGAGCCGATCGCGCGCCGCGTGCTTTCGCCGGCCGATCAGCGCGACCTGAGTTTCGATTGGTTCTTCTCGCACATTCTGGCGCACGAAATGACACACGGCATCGGTCCCCAGGAAAACGTCCGCCAGTCGCTCAAAGAGCTGCATTCGGCGATCGAAGAAGCCAAGGCCGACGTCACCGGGCTGTTCATGCTCCAGTATTTCTTCGATCACCAACTGATGCCCGCATCCGAGCACCAGTTGTACACCACGTATCTGGCCTCGTCGTTTCGAACCTTGCGATTCGGCGTGCACGAAGCGCACGGCAAAGGCATGGCGCTGCAGTTCAATTATCTGACCGATCAAGGAGCGATCGTCGCGAAGCCCGACGGCACGTTTGCGATCGATTTTACGAAGATTCAAGGCGCGGTGCGCGGCCTGGTGCACGATCTGCTGACCATCGAAGCGACCGGCGATTACGCGGGCGCGAAAAAGATGCTGGACACGCTGGCCGTGTTGCGTCCGCCGATGAAACAGGCGATCGACCGGATGACGGACATCCCGACCGATGTCGAGCCGGTGCGCTAGCCGTCCTTCTTGAGTTCCAGATCGAGCCACGCCAGATAATTCGGCGCGCCGTCGATCACGGCCAATGCGAGGACTTCGGGAACTTCGTAAGAGTGCAGCTTTTCGATCGCCGCGCGCAATCCGCCGACGAGATCGCGGCGCGATTTGATCAGCAGAAGAAATTCGCGCGATTCCTCGATCTGGTCTTTCCATCGATAGATGCTGCGCGCGCCGGCGACAATGTTCACGCACGCGGCCAGGCGCTGCTGCACCAACTCCCGCGCGATCTCCTCCGCCTGCTGCTCGGAATCGCAGGTGGTTAAAACGACAATCTTGTCGGTCATAAGAGGCTATTCAAAGTATCGCGCGGTGTGGCTGGGCTGGACGCACCTGATAAAATCGTATTTCCCCATGGAAATCGATAAAGTTTATGAGCCGCAGCGGTTCGAACCGCACTGGGCGGCGTGGTGGGTCGAGTCGAAGATCTTCCACGCCGAGGCTCAACCTGGTCAGCCGTATTTTTCGCTGGTGATTCCGCCGCCGAACGTGACCGGCGCGCTGCATATCGGCCACATGTTCGAGCACTCGATCATCGATGCGCAGGTGAGATGGAGACGCATGCTCGGCGTCAATACGCTGTGGCTGCCGGGAACCGATCACGCGGGCATTTCGACGCAGATCATGGTGGAGCGGCAGATCGCGCAGGAGGGTTTGACGCGCCACGATCTGGGCCGCGAGAAATTCGAAGCGCGCGTGTGGGAATACCGGGAGCAATTCGGCGGGCGAATCCTGGAACAGATGAAACGCGCCGGCGTGAGCGTCGATTGGCAGCGGCTGCGCTTTACGCTCGACCCCGGATTGTCGCGCGCGGTGCGCGAGGCCTTTGTCAGGTTGTACGAAAAGGGCCTGATCTATCGCGGCCAGTACATGGTGAACTGGTGCCCGCGCTGCCAGACCGCGTTGAGCGATCTTGAAACCATCCACGAAGAGCGCGACGGAAATTTGTGGCACATCGTGTATCCGGTGAACGGAAGTTCGCTGAAGCTGGTGGTCGCGACCACGCGGCCGGAGACGATGCTCGGCGACACCGCGGTCGCGATTAATCCGAAAGATCCGCGCGCGGCGGAGCTGGCGGGAAAAACCGTACAGCTTCCGCTCGCCGATCGCGCGATCCCGATCGTGCTCGACGAAATGGCCGATCCGCAGTTCGGATCGGGCGCCGTGAAGATAACGCCCGCGCACGATCTGAACGATTTTGAGGCCGGCAAACGCCACCATCTTCCGAGCATTAAAGTGATCGACGAGAACGCGAAGATGACGGCCGAGGCCGGACGCTTCGCCGGTCTCGATCGATTCGAGGCTCGCAAAGCAGTCGTCTCGAAACTCGACGAACTCGGGCTGCTCGAAAAAATCGAGCCATACAAGCTGAATCTCGGGATGTGCCAGCGATGCCGCACCGCGGTGGAGCCGCTGGTCTCGACGCAATGGTGGGTGAAGATGAAGCCGCTCGCCGAGCCGGCGATCCGGGCGGTGGAGGACGGGCGCATCACGTTCGTGCCGGCGAACTGGTCCAAACTTTATTTCGAGTGGATGTACAACATCCGCGACTGGTGCATCTCGCGGCAGCTCTGGTGGGGCCATCGCATTCCGGCGTGGCATTGCGCGGCGTGCGGAAAAACAACGGTCGCACGCGAGACGCCGGCGGTGTGCGCGCACTGTGGTTCGGAAACAATCGAGCAGGATAAGGACGTGCTCGACACCTGGTTCAGCTCAGGCCTGTGGCCGTTTTCGACGCTGGGTTGGCCGGACGACACGCCGGACCTGCGCGCGTTTTATCCGACCACATTGCTGGTCACGGGATTCGACATTATTTTCTTCTGGGCCGCGCGAATGATCATGCTTGGGATGGAGATGACCGGCGAAGTCCCGTTCCGCCAGGTGCACATTCACGGTCTGGTGCGCGACGCCGAGCGGCAGAAGATGTCGAAGACGCGCGGCAATGTGGTGGACCCGCTGGTGGTCACCGAGAAGTACGGCACCGACGCGGTGCGCATGGCGCTGCTGCAGGGCGCGGCGCCGGGCACCGATATCGTGCTCACCGAAGAGCGCATGGAAAGCTCCCGGGACTTCGCCAACAAGATCTGGAACGCGGCCCGCCTGCTGTTTCTGAATATGGAGCGCTCGGGCGTGGGGGCATGGGCGCCGG
>DATHCE010000304.1:0-10599 GCA_035319685.1 Bryobacteraceae bacterium
CGATCATGACGTGCGCAATCCTGGTGAATTTCGCGCTGCGGGAACTGCCGCTTCGCGGGCACGCGAGCACGGTGGAGGCTCCGGCGGTTGAGTTATGATCCACGATCCTGCCAAGCGGGCTGGATGTCGTTCTTCGGCCACGCGCGAAACGAGTCGAAGCCCGTTTTCCGGACAGGCATCATCCGAGCGTACCTGACGTCTTCCGCTGGTTTTCGATTCTCGCGCCGCATGAAGGCGCGAACTTCCGTGGCTCGGGAAAGCAAGAAGCTAGCGCGGTTCCTGCATGGCGACGATCAGCGATTGAAGGCGCTCGGGCGATCCGGTGATCAGATTCGACGGCGGCCTTCGGTAGCTGATGATCTGCCTGTAGAGGACATCTTCGAGCGTCGAATTGATGCCCCAGCCGGCGAGGTATTGCAGGCGCAAATCGCGGTCGCGGTTGATTTCCGCTCCGGCGAGCCAGTTATCGAAGTCGGTCTTCTGGCCGGCGTAGGTCGCCAGCAGATCAATCACCGAGGCTACGCCGATGTCGCGCAGCGATTGCGCCACGGGCGCGTAGTCCGGACGCTCCAACCGCTGCTGCACATCGTCGAGATTCACTTTCAGCGGTTCGGCTTGGCCCATGAAGACCATGTCATAGCCGCGGCCCTCCCAGGTGTTGGCCCAGATGGTGCCGTATGGGAAGGCTGCGAAGAACGTGGCGAGCTCGCTGCGGATGGTTTTCTCGTCAGTTTCGTAAAGAGGAACGTACAGCGTGAAGATTCCGCCGGGATTCAGATGCTGCCTCACCGACTCGAAGTATTCTTTCGAGTACAAGCCGGCGGTGCCCTTGACGAATACGTCCAGGGGATCGGATGCGATCACGTCGAACTTGTCTTTGGTGGTCAGCAGATAATGGCGCGCATCGTCGAACACGACGTGCGTTCGGGGGTTATGAAACACCTCATAATCCTCGCGCGCGAAGAAGCGCGTGGAGGTGGGCGGGATCACCGGCTCGATTTCGCATACCGTGATGTGCTGGATGCCGGGGTAGCGGGTGAACGTGCCGGCCGAGACTCCGGCGCCGAATCCTATTCCCAGCACCGATTTCGGATCGGGATGCAGCAGCCCGGGAAGATGGCCCACCATCCGCTGAAGCTTCATGTCGAACGGCTCATTGGTCGCTTCCACGTGTCCGTTGACGTCGATCTCCGTCGCTCCATCGTGCCATTGAGTGATCGCGACCGATGAGTTCCTTCCTTCGACGGTATAGAGCACGCGTGAAGAGCCGAGATAGGTGGCAATGCGGCGTCCATAGGCAATCAACTCGCCGGGAACCGGATCGATTTGCCAGGTGAGCGCGCCGGCGAGAATCGCCGCGGCAGTTACGGCGAGGACGGTGGATCGGGACCGCAATTGCGGGGCGAGCACAAGGATCCCGCTGACCGCGGCAAGCATCAGCAGGATTCGTTGCGAGTTTTGCGTGCCGATCCATGGGATCAGAGCCAGGCTGACAACCAGCGCGCCGGCGATGGCGCCGAGCGTGTTGGCGGCGTAGATTCCGCCGACCAGGCGTCCCGGATCATCCTCGGGCGAAGCGATGGAGGCGAGCGCAAGAGGAAAACTCGCGCCGAACAGCAGCGTCGGCGGCAAAATGGCCCACAGGCAACGCATCACGTCGAGCTGAAACATGTACCAGGGGTTGGTGGACATGAGCGGATTGATGGGCAGATACGGCAACGCGTCGGCGATCATGTAAGCGGTCCAGGCGATTGCGAGCGTAAGAAGAAATTGGCACCAGCCGAAAACGGATCGCGCCGAAGATGCGCTGCTGAAGTTGCGCAACAGCGACGATGCCGCCGCGCTGCCGATCGCGAGGCCAATCAAAAAGACAGCGAGAATGATGGAAAAAACATAGACCGTCGAGCCGAGCAGCATCGCGATCAGGCGCGTCCAGACCACTTCTCCGCCGAGTGCGATGGCTCCGGAAAGCGCGATGGCGATGTAGATGGCGCGGTCGCCGGAGGGCTTGCTCGCGGGCTCAAGCGGTGATTCGTAAGTGTGTTCGGGGGTGCGCGCGGCGGCGAGATAACTGATCGCGGCGATCGCCACGTTGAGGAACGCGGCCGCGAACGTCGCGGCAACCACATCGTAGAGCCGCAGCAGATAGAATCCGGCGAACAGCGATCCGAAGACCGCACCGACAGTGTTGGCACCGTACAGCAATCCCCACCAGGCGACGCCGTTGGGTGTGGCCTCGATCCATTTCACGATGATCGGCAGCGAAGCTCCCATCAGGATCGTCGGCGGGAGCAGACAGATCGCGCACATCAAGCCGCGCAGCAGCATGCCGGGCAGGCCGTAGCCGGCGCCGGCGAAGTAGATGCGATCGATCAGCGGGATGCTGAAGACAATCAGCACGCCGAACATCGCGATGCCTGCTTCGAGCGCCGCGTAAATCCGCAAGGGATGGTACGGCAGGCGCATGCGCGGCAGGGCGATGCTGCCGATGCATAATCCACCCATGAAGGTCGCCAGCAGCATGCCGATGGAGACCGCCGTGGAACCGATGGCGAGTTGCAGGAGTTGATACCACACGATCTCGTAAATCAGTGCGGCGCATCCGCTGCCTCCAAACAGAAGCAGCAGAAGGAAAAGAAAATTCGAATTCAGTGACGGCTTCGCTGATTGCACGGCTATGCGGGTCCTCTCCGGTTAGGGCGCAGCCTTAGAGTATCCCACAGATGGCGGCCGTTCAGAACACGTTCATCATCAGGTAGAACAAGAGCGCGCAGAAGCCGGCGATGAATGCCAGCAGCGCGAGCCACATGAATACGAAGGCGCGCTCGTTCTGACCGGGCTCGGGCGCGGTGATGCCGACGATGCCGTGGATAGTTCGAAAGAATTTAGCGAGCAACCGGATCATCGTCGCCGGCGGTGGGAGCTGATCACCGCTGTGTTCATTCCAATGGTATTCAATCCTCCGAAGAAACGGGCGTGCTCGATTTTCATGCAGCGGTCCATGACGACTTCCAGGCCAGCATTGCAGGCGCGTTCGGCGGACTGTTCGTGAATCACTCCGAGTTGCATCCAAATCACCTTCGCACCGATCGCGATCGCCTCTTCGACGATTGGCGGCACCGCCGCCGGCTCGCGGAAGATGTCGACGATCTCGACGCCGCCGGGAATCGCAGAAAGAGACGGGTACGATTTGCGGCCCAGAATTTCCTCTTCGCCCGGATTCACGGGGATCACGTCGTAGCCTTCCGAGATGAGATAAATCGCAGCGTAATGGCTGGGCCGGAATGGATTCGACGAAAGGCCCACCATCCCGATGCGTCGATAAGTTTCGAGAATGCGCAGCCGGTCGAAAGCCGTGGTCGCGAACCGGCTCGCGTTGACGGGTGAATTTCCGCCGACGCCGTCGAAGGTGCCGTTGGCGTTATCCCCGTTGGCGTTATCCCCGTTGGGGTTATCCAAGGGAGCGATCGAGCAGGCCTTCATTCGCTCGCTTGCCTTTCCGCGCTGGCTCGCAGCCCTTGATCCAGGTCCCATAGAATGTCGTCGATCTCCTCAATACCCACCGAGAGACGAATCAGATCGTCGGTGATTCCGCCGCCGAGCTTCTCCTCTGCGGACAATTGCTGGTGCGTGGTGGACGCCGGGTGAATCACCAGGCTCTTCGCGTCGCCGACGTTGGCCAGATGGGAGAGCAGTTGCAGCGATTCGATGAACCGCCGGCCGGCTTCGAGTCCACCGTGAATTCCGAACGCGAGCATGCCTCCGCAGCCGCGCGGAAGATAGCGTTGGGCGAGTGAGTGATATTTGCTCGATTCGAGGCCGGGATAATTCACCCACGCGACGCGATCGTGTTGTTCTAAGAATTGCGCGACGCGAAGAGCGTTCGCCGAGTGGCACTCCATCCGCAGCTTGAGCGTTTCGATGCCCTGAAGAAACAGAAACGAGTTGAACGGGCTGAGCGCGGGGCCGAAATCGCGCAAGCCTTCGACGCGCGCCTTCATGATGAAAGCGAAATCGCCGAAGGTTTCATAGAAGCGGATGCCGTGGTATCCTTTGCTCGGTTCGAGCAGTTGCGGGAAGCGCCCGCGATCCCAGGGAAAGCGGCCGCTGTCGACGATGACACCGCCGATGGATGTGCCGTGACCACCGATATATTTTGTCGCCGAATGCAGCACGATGTCGGCGCCGTGCTCGATCGGGCGGCACAGATACGGCGATGCGAAGGTATTATCGATCATCAGCGGGAGATTGTGTTCGTGCGCAACCGCGGCGACCGCGGCGATATCGAGCACGTTCATGCGCGGATTCCCGATGGTTTCTCCATACAACACGCGCGTGCGCGGCGTGATGGCGCGCCGGAAATTGTCGGCATCGTCGGGATCCACAAACGTGGTCTGAATGCCGAGCCGCCGGAAGCTCACATCGAACTGCGTGTAAGTTCCGCCATACAACGTTTTTGCGGCCACGATCTCATCGCCCGCCTGGAGCAGGCCGGCCATGGCGATGAACTGCGCTGCTTGACCGCTGGCGACGGCGAGCGCGCCCACTCCGCGCTCGAGCGAAGCCACGCGTTCTTCGAGCACCGCCGTAGTCGGATTCATGATGCGCGTATAAATATTGCCGAGGCGTTGCAGGTTGAACAGAGCCGCGGCGTGCGCCGTGTCGTCGAACACGTACGAAGTGGTTTGATAGATGGGCACGGCGCGAGCGCCGGTTTCGGCGTCGGGACGCTGGCCGGCATGCAGCGCGCGCGTGGCAAATCCGAACGCGCGGTCGGTCGTAGACATGTCTCCACCTTATCCGACGCGGAGGGAAGAACACAATGCGGCCCTTAAATGCGATATCTTGAACGGAACGGCTTATGCGATATTCTCGGATGCTCGCATTGGCGGTTCCGATGCTCGTGCGAGCGCGGGGAGCCGCAGACCGGTGGCCGATCACGGATCCTTCGACCGGCCCAGCCGCCCGCAAATTCGCCTGCGCCCCCGGTGAATACTTGACGAATGCCTGACGAATGCTTGACGAATGCTTGACTTGGCCGGATACCGGCGCGCGCTGCGATTCATCGCTCCCTACTGGCCGCGCCTGGTTCTGATTCTCGTGGCCGGCGTCGCCGCCACCGGCTTCAGCCTGCTCCAGCCCTATATCTCGAAATTGCTGATCGACGATGCGCTGCTGAAGCGGAATCTGCATATGCTGATCGTCGTCAGCCTGTTGATGGTTGGGGTGACCGTCATCGGATTCGCGCTGAATATTTTGTCGAGCTACCAATACGTCCGCTTCTCGGCATCGGTGCTGTTCGACATGCGGCTGGCGCTGTACCGTCATCTGCAAACGCTATCGCCGCGATTCTGGGCCCAAACCAAGCTCGGCGACGTGGTTTCGAGAATCAATAATGACATCGCCGAGGTGCAGCGGGTCTCCGCCGACAGCCTGATGAGCGTGCTGTCGAACATCGTTTTTCTGGGTGGCAGCGCTGCGTTCATGGCGGCATTGAGCTGGCGTCTGCTTCTGGTCAGCGCCGCCGCCGTCCCGGTAAGCGTCTGGGCGTTGAAACATTATCAGCGGCGATTGTCGGATCGCGTGCGCGCCGTCCGCGAGCGGAGCGCCGACATCGGCAGCTTTCTGCTGGAGACTCTGCTGGGAATCCGGCTGGTGGTTTCGGCGCACGCCGAGGCGCGCGAAGCAAACAACTTCCGCGCGCGGAATCAGAGCTTCGTGGACGCACTGATGCGGATGCAGTTGACCGCGTTTCTTGCGGGCGCCGTTCCCGGAACCGTTCTGACGCTGTCCACCGCGGCGATTTTTCTATACGGCGGAAGATTGGTGATCGACGGCAGGATCACGACCGGGTCGCTGATCGCGCTGATGGCGTATCACCTGCGTTTGCTCTCGCCGGTGCAAAATCTGATGGGGCTCTATACCAATCTCGTATCGGGCGGCGTATCGCTTTCCCGCGTGTTCGAACTCTTTGATACCCGGGCGGAGATTGTGGAGCGCGCCAAGACCGTTCCGCTCCGAGACATTCGTGGAGAAATTGTTCTGGATCGCGTTTCGTTCCGCTACGACGGCGATGCCGTTCTCGACCAGCTCTCCTTTTGTATTCCCGCTCGGGGCATCTGCGCGATACTCGGGCCCAGCGGCATCGGCAAATCCACCATCGCGGACCTGCTGGTCCGCTTTTACGATCCGGATGCGGGAGCGATCCGCCTGGATGGAATCGACCTGCGCGACCTTTCCCTCGCCGATCTGCGGCGCGCCATTGTGCTGCTCGATCAATCGCCGTACCTGTTTCACGCCAGCGTGCGGGAGAACATCGCGTATGCGCAGCCGGATGCCTGCCAGGAGCAGATCGCCGAAGCCGCGCGCGCCGCTTCGATTCACGAACGTATTCTGGCGCTGCCCGGCGGCTACGGCAGCATCATCGCCGAGCGCGGCCAGTCGCTCTCCGCCGGCGAGCGGCAGCGCATAGCCATCGCTCGCGCGCTGCTGGCCGATCCAAAAGTTCTGGTGCTCGATGAACCCACCTCCGCGCTCGACGAAGCCAACGAGCGCATCATTGCCGAGACTCTGCAACGAATCGCAACCGGACGAACCCTGATCCTCATCACCCATCGTGCGTCGCTTGCGCAGATCGCCCAACAGACAATTCGGCTATGAACATCGCGATCATCGACAGCGGGATTCATCCCGGCCACCCACACGTTGGCGAGGTAGCCGGCGGAATCGGCATCGTGAGCGCCGATTATCTCGATAACCTGGGCCATGGCACCGCGGTCGCCGGCGCGATTCGTGAAAAGGTTCCGGATGCGTCGCTCTATGCCGTGAAAGTTTTCGACCGTCGGCTGTCGGCGAGCCTCGATACGATCCTGCGCGCGCTCGAATGGTGCATCGCGCATCAGATGGATGTGATCAATCTAAGCCTCGGAACGGCGAATCCATCGCATCGCGAACAATTCGAGCGAGTGCTCACCGCCGCGTCGCTGATCGTCAGCGCAGCGGATTTCCTGCCTGGAAACTTGCCTGGGGTGATCGGAGCCGCACCCGAGGAAACCTGTCCGCGCGAGTTATTCCGCTATCGCGACGGCATCTTTTACGCGTCGCCGTATCCTCGATCGATTCCCGGCGTGCCCGTCGAGCGCAACCTGCACGGCGCCAGCTTCGCGGTGGCCAACATGACCGGCTTCGTCGCCCGCGCACTCGCGGGATCTCCGCGCGATGCTATACGCCCGGCGCTGATTGCCCGGGCAACGAATATTCCTTGAATTGTTCGCGCAGCGCGCGCTTATTGAATTTTCCGACGCTGGTCTTCGGGACCGCGTCTATGAAGATCACGTCGTCCGGCAGCCACCACTTGGCCACGCGATCTTTAAGGAAATCGAGAATTTCTTCCTTCGTCAGTTGACCGCGATACTGCGGACGTGGCACCACCGCAGCCACCGGACGCTCCTGCCATTTCGGATGCGGCACCGCGATCACCGCGGCTTCCATCACTTTCGGATGCGCCATGATCGCGTTTTCAAGATCCACGCTCGAGATCCATTCGCCTCCGCTCTTCACCAGATCCTTGGTGCGATCCATGATCTGAATGTAGCCCTCCGCATCGATGGTGGCAACGTCGCCCGTGCGAAACCAGCCGTCCATGAAGGATTCTGCGCGCCCGCGCTTTTCGCCGCGCGGATCGTTCCAATAGCTCGATGTCACCCAAGGCCCGCGCACTTGCAATTCGCCCATGGTTTCGCCGTCCCAGGGGAGTTCGCGGCCGAGTTCGTCGACGATCCGCAGATCGACCCCGGCCACCGGCAATCCGTGACGGGCGAGAAGGTCGTAGCGATCCTTACCGGTCAGCGGTTCGAGATAGCTCTTCATCGCCATTACCGTCCCAATCGGCGTCGTCTCCGTCATGCCCCACGCCAGCATGAAACGGATGCCGTACTTTTGTTCGTACCATTCGACAAACTGACGCGGTAGCGCCGAGCCTGCCGCCACGATCGTGCGCAGGCTCGAAATATCGTGCTTTTCGTTTTCGAGCAGGCCGTACAGTCCCATCCACAACGTGGGCACGCCGGCAGTGAACGTCACGCGCTCGGTCTCGATCATTTCGGCGATGTCGTTCGATTGCAGATGACGGCCACTGAGCACAATCTTCGACCCCACCATCACGGCCGCGAACGGGATGCCCCAGCCGTTGGCGTGAAACATCGGCACCAGTTGCAGAACCGTGTCGCGCTCGCTCAGCGCGAAGGTATCCGCCATCGTTAAAGCGTAACTGTGCAGCACCAGAGACCGGTGCGTGTACAGGACTCCCTTGGGATGCCCCGTCGTGCCGGACGTGTAGCAGGTGGCGCACGCCGTGTTTTCGTCCAGATCGGGCCATGGATACCGCTCGGGTGGCGCCGCCGCCAGCATTTCTTCGTACGGGCTTTCGATATCCATCGCGACGACGTCGCGCACGTTGGGCAATTCGCCGCGAATTTGATCGAGCAGGCTGGCGAGAGAGGGGTCCACGAAGATCACGCGATCGTCGGCGTGATTGATGATGTAGGCGAGCTGATCGGCCGCCAGGCGCAGATTCAACGTGTGCAGCACCGCGCCGTAACAGGTGACGGCGAAGTACAGCTCCAGATGATAGTGGCTATTCCAGCACAGCGAGGCCACGCGATCGCCCGGCTGAACGCCCATCTTCTTCAACGCCCACGCGAGGCGATGAACGCGCTCGTAAAAATCGCGGTACGTGTAGCGATAGAGGCCTGCATCGGTTTTCGAGGCGATCTCCTTCGACGGGAACAGGCGAGCCGCGCGCTCGAGCAGCGGCGTGAGCGTCAGCGGCGTGTTCATCATCAGGCCTTGCATATTTCCTCCCCTTGCGTGACGGCGACATCTCCGCATCCCGCCTCAAACGCATGATACTGTATTAGATCCATGCAGCCACAAACCCCCGCGATCGACTCCGAATTTACGCGCGGTCTCGGTCTCTACGATTCGACCATGATCGTCATCGGATCGATGATCGGGTCCGGAATCTTCATCGTTACCGCCGATATGGCGCGATTCCTGGGCAGCGCCGGATGGCTGCTCGCGGCCTGGGTCCTGACCGGCCTGTTGACTGTGACGGGGGCGCTCAGTTATGGCGAATTAGCGGCGATGATCCCGCGCGCCGGCGGCCAGTACGTGTATCTGCGCGAAGCGTTTTCCCCGCTGTGGGGGTTTCTGTACGGCTGGACCTTGTTCCTGGTAATTCAGGCCGGCACAATCGCCGCCGTGGGCGTTGGGTTCGCGCGATTCCTCGGCGTGCTGTGGCCGCCCAGCAGCGAATCCAACTACATCATCCCGCCGGTGCGGGTTTCGAGCGGCTACGCGCTGTCGCTTTCGAACGCGCAACTGATTGCGATTCTGGTGATCGCAGTGCTCACCTGGACCAACACGCGCGGCCTTGAATACGGCAAAATCGTCCAGAATATTTTCACCACCGCGAAGGTGGGCGCTTTATTGGGATTGATCGGAGTCGGCCTGCTGATGGGCTGGAGCAGGAACGCGATTCACTCGAACTTCGGCGCCGGTTTCTGGACACCGCGCAATGTCGACCCGGTCTCGGCCGGCCTTACCGCGGCCACGGCGTTCGGACTCTTCGCTGCGCTGTGCGTCACGCAAACCGGATCGCTATTTGCTTCCGACGCATGGAACAACATCACGTTCACGGCCGGTGAAGTGATCAACCCGAAGCGCAACATTCCGCTCTCGCTGGTCCTCGGGACCGGCGTGGTCATTGCGCTGTATCTGCTCGCCAACGTCGTGTATCTGGTGACGCTGCCGATGCCGGCGATTCAGCACGCTGCGGCGGATCGGGTCGGGAGCGCGTCGCTCGAAGTCGCTTTCCCCGGAAAGGGCGCGGCCATTATGGCGATCGCGATCATGGTTTCGACCTTCGGCACCATCAACGGCCTGATTCTGTCGGGCGCTCGAGCGTGCTACGCGATGGCTCGCGACAAGCTGTTCTTCCGCCCAGCGTATTCGCTGAACAAGGCCAGGGTGCCCGGCTGGGCGCTGGTGCTGCAAGGTGCGTGGGCGGCATTTCTGGTTCTGCCGCGAACCTATGACGCACGGACCCAGACCTACGGAAACCTGTACGCCAATCTGCTCGATTACGTGATTTCCGCGGCGCTGATTTTCTACATCCTCACCGTCGCGGGAATTTTCCGCCTGCGCATCACCCGACCCGATGCCGAGCGTCCCTATCGGGCCTTCGGTTATCCCCTGATTCCCGCGCTCTATGTTTTAGGCGCGGCGGTTCTGCTGGCGATGCTGTTCATTTACAGGCCGGCCAGCACATGGCCCGGCCTGGTGATCGTCCTAATCGGCGTGCCGGTCTACTGGCTCTTCCGCAGGGCGCAATAACCTATGCCGCTGCTGTTGACGGAATCCGACGTCCGCGAACTTCTTGGCGTAGCGGAGCTGATCGATTGCATGGAGAGCGCGCTCCACGCGTTTTCATCGAACCGGGTGGTGCAGCCGGTGCGAACCGTGCTCGACATCGCCGATCGTCACGCCCTGTTCGCGCTGATGCCCGCTTACGCCGCATCCACGCCCGCGCTCGGCGCG
>DATHCE010000305.1:0-9510 GCA_035319685.1 Bryobacteraceae bacterium
CTCGACCTTGCCCCCGGAGGCGATCGTGTGCTCGCGGCCGCCAAGCCAGCCGAAGAGGAATTCGCGAGCCATTATCCGAACGCGGATGCGGGAAAGCCCGTGCCCACGCTATCGGAGGTGCATGATCTGGGGCCGCTCGGCTCGGGTCAGAGCGCGACGCTCGGCCTGTTCGAGATCCCCGGAGTGGGTCTGGCGGTGAGCGAAACTCTGCAGGTGAAGCTGAACCAGTCCGGCGGAACCGGCGGGCCCTTGCGCCTGGCGGGCATCCAGGTTTTCGCCGACAAGAATGCCGGGAAGGGCACGGAAAGGGAGCTGGTTTCCGGGCCGGCTCCGAAAGCATCGGTGGCCGGGCGATACGTCATGTTCTACATTCCGGGACGCGGGGCCTATTTTTTCTCGGCGGAGCCGGTGTCGGATCGCGCGTTCGTCGAAGCGGGATCTGTCGATCACAACCAGATGGATTTTTCCATCGATAACGAAGCGTTTCACGTGACCGCCGACGCGCCCATCCTCACGCAACCCGAAAGCGGCGACGTGTGGGTGTATCATGACCCGGCATACAAACCGAGCGGCAACTGGACCTTGGATTTGACGGGCGCGACCACGGCGCAATCGGCGGAGAACGCATTCTTCACGGCGGCGTCCGATTCGCTGAGCTGGTGGCTCGAATGATTAATAAACTTCCCAAACTCCCGGGGTGATGAGTTCGACCAGGTGCTGATCGGGATCCCGAAAATAGAGACTGGTTCCGCCTTGCGGCCAATGCACGGTGCTCTCGATCGCGATTCCGTGCTGCTGAAGCTCGTCGACGCATTGGCCGATCGCGTCCGCGGAAATTTTCATCGCGAAATGCATGCTGCCGGAGCCGCCGTGCGGAGGAATCGTGCCGCCGGGGGTTTCGAGTGGTTCGGGGCGCGAGCCTTTACGGAAAAACAGCAGCACCGCGTTGCCGGGGACGCCCAGCGCGCACAAATCATCGTCGCCGAGCAATCGCGGGAGATGGAACAGACGCTGATAAAATTCAGCGGAGCGATGAACGTCGGCGACGTAGAGAGCGGTTTCGGCGATACCGTTGATTTTCATTGTATGTGATGGGATCAGTGCGTCATCGCGTAGGTGATGTAATTGACGCCGATGCGGATCGCGAGGCCCGAAAATTTCTCGGGATAGTAGGGATCGTCGGCCCACTCCCAGGCATCGCCCAAGTCGGAGTTGTAGGAAATCGCGACCATGATGCGGCCTTTGTCGTCATAAATTCCGCGCCAGTGCGCGCCGATGCTGTCGGGTCCATTGGATTTGTAGCCGAGCCGCAGATGCGCCTGGCCGGGGATCTGGATGCGATCGTCGATGTCGTAGACGGTGTGAAAAATCGGGTCATTGTCGGGAATCTCGACGATGGGGCGATCGGGAAACACAAAGCCGATGCGCTTGGCGAACTCCTGCCATTCGTAGATGCCGTGAAAATCGTCGGCCATGAAGAATCCGCCGCGCAGAAGATATTCGCGCAGGATCCTGGCTTCGTCCTGATTCAAACCCCACTCGCCGACCTGCACGGCGTATAACCATGGCCAATTGTAAACTTCCTCGCCATCTTCGAGCATGACCGGTTGTTCGACAGAACGAACCTGGATGCGCGAAAGGCGGCGCAAGGCGAGCGAAAAATGACGGTCGGCGCGCGGGTAATCCTGGGTCCAGAGAGACAGTCCTTCGTGCCAATCGCCCTGGAAGCGGGGGCGGTATCCATCCAGGGGTCCGGGCGGATACATCAGGCGCGTGAAGGCGAATTCGAAGGGCTGATTCCAATCGGCGGGAACTTCAAACTGCTCGTATTCGACGCCGGGATATTGACGGAAAGGACGCTGAAAGGCGCGCGACACGCCCAGGAATCCTAGCGCGCAAGCGACAAAAGCGGCTGCCTTCCGGAAACGCATCGGTTCTGCCACGATGGTATCGCAGAATCGATCAGGCGAATCGCGACGGGCGATAGGGCTGCAACAAATCCACTTCGGCGCCGTCGAGAATTTCCATCGCGGCGACCTGTCCGATCAGGGGCGACAGGGTCATGCCGCTGTGCATCGCGGCGATGTAGAGGTTGGGACATGTCGGCGCGAAACCGACGATGGGCAGGTCGTCTTTCGGCAACACGCGATGACCGAGCGTGACCGTTTCCAGTTCCGCTTCGTTGATCCGCGACAGGAAGCGGCCGGCGTTGGCGAGTAAGCCGAGACCGAACTCGCGGCCGGGATTTTTCTCCGGCGCGGGGCCAAAATCGGTTCCGGTGACGATGCGGCCGTCGGGATTCTGCTTTATGTTCGCTCCGGGCGCGAGCGCGATGCGATCGAGCAGGCGCGCATGCGGCTGGGTATGCGCGAGGGCTCCCGGCGAATCCTTGAGCGGGACGCTGACGTCCACGGTTCGCGCCAGACGCTCGGTATCGACGCCGGATGCGAGCACCAGAAAGTCGCAGGGGAATGGGCCGCGCGTGGTTTCGACGCCGGTCACGCGCCCGTTCGATCTTGAAATTTGCGTCACCTCGCACGGATATTCGACCCCGACGCCCATCGTTTGCGCATGCAGGAGAAATACGCCGAGCGCGTGCATCGGATCGACGGTGCCTTCCAATTCCGCAAAGCACGCCGCACCGACGGGTCCGGGAGCAATGCCGGGAATCAGGCGGGGGATTTCCGACGCATCGATCTGGTGAACCCAGTATCCCCAACCGGCATGCGACGCGACGCTGGTACGCAAGCGATCGGCGCGCGGGCCCGGCGTGTACCATTGCACGCTTCCGCCCCACTGCACTCTCAGTTCGGGAAAGTCGAGGCACAATCGCCGCCATCCGGCGATGCCGGCGAGATTCAGCTCGTAATAAGATCGCGGCTGCTTGGAAAATGTCGCGTTGAGCCATGCGAAGGAATTTTGCGTCGCGCCGCTTCCGGGACGCGTCCTTTCGAGCACGGTGACGTTGGCGCCGCGCCGGGCCAGATGATACGCGATGGACGCGCCCATAATACCCGCGCCCGCGATCACGATTCGATCCTGCTTGGCGGCCTTGAGGGAATACCGGGTGAGGAGCGGCACCGATAGAAGTTCGAGGAGCGTGCGGCGGTGCATAAGACTGAACACGATTATAATGAGAATCACTCCAGGATGCCTTCATGAGACCTCGATTCTTGGTTGTTGCTCCGATTCTCGCGACGGCGCTGATGTTCGCGCCCGCCTCGCCCGCTCAAAATAAGAAGACCAAGCCGTCCGCTGCGGCCGCCGGCGCGTCTTCCTCCACGCAAAATGCGGCGCCGCAAAAGATGGATGAGGAGTACACGCGCCTCATCAAGCAATATCTGAATGACTCGCGGATCACCACCGAGCTGGTGGATCACATGCCGGCGTCAGACACGGTGCCGTCGCCGCTGAAATTTTTCGGGCGCATTCCAGGCACGCCGCACGAGCTGACCTACTCGAAGGACATCGAGCGCTATTACCAGGCACTGGCGCAAGCCTCGCCGCGCGCGAAGTTCTGGGTGCTGGGCAAGAGCGAAGAGGGCCGCGACCAGAGCCTGCTGGCGATCGCCGATGAAGCGACCATCCAGGATTTGGACCGGTATAAAGGGATGCTGGCGGCGCTGGGCGATCCGCGCAAGACGACGGAAGAACAGGCGCGGCAGTTGCTGCACACCGCCAAGCCGGTGTATTGGATCAACAGCGGCATTCATTCGCCCGAGACCGGCGGACCCGAAATGCTGCTCGAGCTCGCGTACCGGTTGATCATCGAAGAAACGCCGTTCATTCAGACCATCCGCAACAACGCGATCGTGCTGATCACGCCGGTGATCGAAGTGGACGGACGGGAGCGGCAGGTGGACACGTATTATTACGGGAAGGAAACGGGCAAGCCGCGGCCTCCGCTGATGTACTGGGGCAAATACGTCGCGCACGACAACAATCGCGACGGGATGGGCCAGTTTCTGAAGCTGACGCAGAACATGACCAGGGGCGTGCTCGACTGGCACCCGACGATTCTGCACGACCTGCATGAAGCGCAATCCTATTTATACGTGTCGACGGGAACCGGGCCGTACAACATTTCGCTGGATCCGATTGCGGTGGATGAATGGTGGCTGCTCGGCGAAACCGAAATCATGGAGATGGCCAAGCGGGGCGTTCCCGGCGTCTGGACCTACGGATATTACGACGGCTGGGTGCCGAATTATCTGTTCTGGATTGCGCTGACGCACAATTCGTTCGGGCGGTTTTATGAGGTGCAAAGCTATGGTCCCGATCCGAACGATAATCTGCGGCTGCAACCGACGGCGACGAGCCGCGAATGGTACCGGCCGAATCCGCCGCTCGCGGAGATCAAGTGGGGGCCGCGCAACAACACCAACATCCAGGAATCGGCCATTCTGATCGCGCTGCATCAGGTGGCGCAGAACAAGGAGCTGTATCTCGAAAATTATTGGCTCAAAAATAAACGGAGCGTCGAGAAGGGCAAGGAAGGTCCGGTGTTCGCGTGGGTGATTCCGGCCGGGCAGCGCCGCAAGCAAGACGCGGCGCAGATGGTGAACGATCTCCGGCGGCAGGGCCTGGAAGTGAGCCGCGCCGATTCGGCGTTCCGGACGGCGAACATCGACGTCGCGGCGGGCGATTATGTGATTCGCGCGGATCAGCCGTATCGTACGCTCGCAGACATGTATTTCGGCGTGCAGAATTATCCGCCGCAGAATCCGCGGCCTTATGACGACACCGGCTGGACGATGCAGTACCTGCGGAACATCAAGCTGACTCCGGTGACGGACAAATCGATTCTGAGCGATCCGGTAACGCTGATGACGCAGGACGTGAAGATCGCGGGCACGATTCAAGGCAGCGGCGACACACTGATCGTCGATCACACCACCGACAATACGCTGATGACCTTCCGGTTCAAGAATGCGGCGGTGAAGATGCTTGCGGCGGAGGACGATTTCACCGTCGACGGGCACGCGTTCCGCGCCGGCGCCTTCATTATTCCCAACGCGAATCGCGGGCAACTGGAGCCGTCGATTCGCGACCTGGGACTTTCGGCGTGGGCGGTCACGCCGGCGCCAGCGGTGAAGACGCATGAGCTGGACGTGCCGAGGATCGGATACATTCACGCGTGGCAGCGCACGCAGGATGAAGGCTGGGTGCGCGCGGCGCTCGATTATTACGGCGTTCCGTACACGTATTTCGCGGATACGCACGTGCGCGAGGGCAACCTGCGCGCGAAGTATGACGTGATCATTTATCCGCACGTCGGCGGCAATCCGCAATCGTATTTGACGGGCATTCCAAAGGTGGGTCCCGATCCGATTCCGTATAAGAAGACGACGCTGACGCCGAACCTCGGCGCGAACGATTCGGCCGACGATATTCGCGGCGGCCTGGGTCTGGACGGGCTGGCGGAACTGGCGAAGTTCGTTGAAGAAGGCGGCACGCTGATCGCGGAAGGATCGACGGCGGAGTTCGCGGCCACCTACGGCCTGGCGACGGGTGTGAATGTCGAGCATCCTGCGCAGCTTTTCGCACGCGGCTCGATTCTGCGCGGCATGATCACGGATCGCAAGAGCCCGATCATGTATGGATACGACGGGCGCGATCTTCCGGTGTACTTTAATCAGGACCCGGTGCTCGACGTCGCCGCGGCGGCAGCGGGCGGATTCGGAGGCGGAGGAGGATTCGGAGGCCGCGGTGGCGGTCCCACCGGAGCCGATGCGCTGGCGCAGAACATCACGCCGAACGTGACTCCCATTCACGTATCGCCATACGAAGGGGAACCGCCGGCGGCGCCGCGGCAGGGAGACGCGGGCGGATTCGGCCGCGGAGGACGGGGAGGCGCGCCGGAAGCCGAACGGCCCCGGGTGGTGATGCAGTTCCCGTCGAATCCGAATGACATGCTGTTGAGCGGAACGCTCGCGGGCGGGCAGACGATTGCGAATCGCGCGTTGGTGGCCGATGCTCCGGTGGGCAAGGGACACGTAGTCCTGTTCGCGCTGCGTCCGTTCTGGAGATGGCAGACGCAGGGCGCGTATTTCCTCGGGTTCAACACGATTTTGAATTGGAATCACTTGGATGCCGGCAAGGCGGAAACAGGGTCGGGACGCGGCAGCACAGGATCACGGCGTTAATTAATTATCCTGCCGCAACGCCGAGGCAGGATCGATTCGCGTTGCACCGAGCGCCGCGGATCGCGAAGAGCGATGATTTGCCAATGGCGTTCGGGTCGGAAGTAACGGGCTCAGGACGCGGAATAGGCTTCATCCAGAATTTCGACCACGTGCGAGACGCGCTGGTTGTGGCCGTGGCGGGCAACGCCGGCGCGAAGCTGCAGCATGCATCCGGGATTTGCCGTGACGATGCGGTCCGCGCCGGTCGCGTTGATCGCCTGCATTTTCTTTTCAAGCAGCGCCATCGACATACCGGTGTGAACCACGTTGTAAATTCCGGCGCTGCCGCAGCACAGGTCGGGCGTCTGCATTTCCTTGACGATCAACCCGGGCACACGCTTCAACAATTCGCGCGGCGCGCGCCGCACACGCTGGCCATGCGCGAGGTGGCACGAATCCTGATAGGTCACCGTCGCGCGAACTTCGCGCATCGGCGGGTTCGATCCGATGGACGCGAGAAATTCATTCACGTCCCTGACCAGGCCGGAGAATCGTTTCGCGCGTTCGTCGTCTTCGAGGAGTTCGTCATATTCCTTGAGCGTCGATCCGCAGCCGGCGGCGTTGGTGATGATCGCATCGAAGCCGCCGTCCACCAGCGCGTCGATATTGCGGCGCGCGAGTAACCGCGCGGTTTCGCGCAGGCCCGCGTGGACGTGAAGGGCTCCGCAACAGGTCTGATCCTCGGGGATGGAAACCTCGCATCCATTGGCCTGAAGGACGCGGACGGTAGCTTCGTTCAATCGCGCGAAACTGATGTTCGCGATGCAACCGGCAAGAAACGCGACACGATATTTCCGCTCCGCTGTTGGGGGAAACACACGGCCGATGTTGCGATTGAAAAACGGCATCTCGGCTTCGGGCGCGAGCCTTTCGATCTCGCCGAGACGCGCGCCCAGAATTCCGGTGGCGCGAACTGCGCGCTGCAAACCCGAAACGCGATACAGATGCAGCGCCGCGCCGGCAACCGAAAGCAGGGCGCGATTCGGCAGCAGATAATCAAAAACCGCTGTTCGCAGGATCTGCGATCCGAACGACCGTTCCGAACGATTTTCGATGTCGGCGCGCGCGGCTTCCACCAGCCGTCCGTATTTCACGCCGGACGGGCAGGCGGTTTCGCAAGCGCGGCACGCCAGGCACAGATCGATATGCTCACGATAGGAATCGGTGATCGGAGCGCCGCTAGAAACCTGAACCATCTGATAGATGCGGCCGCGCGGCGAATCCATTTCGAGGTGCAGCTCGCGATAAGTGGGGCACGCATTCATGCAGAGCCCGCAGTGCACGCATTTGTCGAGATCCGCGCGGCGCGGGGCGTCGCCAGCCACGGCCTTAGATCCGGCCATGAAGACGCCCCCGGTTCAACAAACGCTCGGGATCGAACATGTTCTTCACTTTCTCCATCATCGCGAAATCGCCGGACCAGGCTACCGCGGGAGCGCCGGCGGCGTAGTGCGCGTAGATCACTCCGGAGCCGGCGCGCGCGATGGCCGGGACATTCAGGTTCGCCATGATGCCGGACATTTCCGTGAGCTTCGCGGCGATAGGGACGACGGCGCCGCGCGGATTGGCGGCCAGAAATTCCGGCGTGAACTCGCGAATCTCATCCCAGGCGGATTCGTCCGCGGATCGCGCACCCGCCAGCTCGCGCGAGAATCGATCGAGCACCGCGGCGCTGCCGCCGGCTTGAATCCACATCCGAAATCCCGACGGCCAGTTCACGATGTCGATCGCCGACGGCTGGAGCACGCCGCGCAGAACACGGTCGCGCTCGGCGAAGGCCTCTCCGGCGGTCGCGAACTCCAGGACGAAGGTGCGCGATTCCACGGGCGCGGGGACCACCTTGAAATTCACGATCGCGATCGCCGCCAGCGTTCCGAACGATCCCACCATCAGCTTCGCCATGTCGAGTCCTGCGACATTTTTCACCACCATGCCGCCGCTTTGGATCCGCTTGCCTTCAAGCGTGGCGAAGGTCATGCCGATGATCATGTCGCGCGCGGTTCCGTACAATCTGCGGCGCGGTCCGCTCAGGTTCGCAGCGATCACGCCGCCGACGGTCGATGACGCGCGCCAGGGCGGATCGAGCGGCAGCATCTGCCGGTGTTCGGCGAGCGTGCGCTCCAGTTCGCTCCACGGCATTCCGGCTTCGACGCTGATGGTCAAATCGCGCGGATCGTAGCACAGCAATCTTCCGAGCGCCGACGTAGAGACTACCACGTCGGCTTCGCCGATCGGGCCGCCCAAGCGGTCTTTTGAAAAATTCCCCCCGAGGCGAATCGCGCGATGCCGGCTCGCGGAATCTCGCAGCGCTTCCGCCAACTGCTCCGGCGTCTCAGGGCGCAGAGATTGCATGGATCAATTCTCGCGCGATCAGCGACGCTTGGACGATTCCCGCGTCGGCGCCGTCCGAGCCGCGGTGACGCTCGCCGGATCGTCGAGGAGTCCCGCGGCAATTTTAGTTCCGCCGATATCCGCTCCGAGCGCCGTCATCGCGATTGCTATTCTGGCATTGTAACCGATGGCCTTGTTGACAGTTTCCGGCGAGCCGGCCTCGCGTTGGGAAGAAGTTGCGCACGGCGCGGCGCAGCTATTGCGATTCGAGCTGGTCAGCGAATCGCGTCTCGAACAATGGATCCTGCAGGATTTCGGTTCCACTCCAATCCCGGATCGCGCATGGCGGCAAGCGGTGGTTTCGATTCTGGCGCGAATGGCGACCGAGCATCATCTGGTGGTCGCGATCACCGGCGCGGAATCGCTGTTCGCGACCATGCCGATGCTGCTGCGCGCGGGGGTGGTGGCGCCGAGTGCGCGCCGCGTTGGAAACGTAATGCTGGATCAGCGACTGGATCGTCCGGCAGCGCAGCAGGCGCTCGTGGCGCTCGATGCCGGCTTTCGCGAGCAGCGCAAAAAGCGGATTGGACGATCTAAAACGACGGCGGAATCCTTCGATGTAGTGCTCAACGCCGAGCGCATGGACGTGGCGCAGATGGCCGAGATTCTTCGCGCGGCCGTCGAGACGCGCGGCCTGATCGAGCAGGGCTTGCTCTCTCCCGCCGCCGAAGCACAGCTCCAGTTTCAGACACGATTGCAGCTCGCCCGTCACGGGATCATCCCCGCCGGACGCGCGCATTTAAAGCGCGCCACGTTCGGGCATCCGAGCGAACAACTGTTCGCGAATCTGCTCGATTTTTACCGGATCGAGTGGGATTATGAGCCGCGCAGTTTCCCGCTACAGTGGGACAAGGACGGAAACGTGACGGAAGCGTTTACGCCCGATTTTTATTTGCCCGAATTCGATCTCTACGTCGAGCTGACCACGATGAAA